>SKJM01000147.1 GCA_007122045.1 Planctomycetales bacterium
CGGAAACGTCCGAACGATTGATTGGCCGGCGCTGTTTCTTGGACTTCCTTGGGCCGGGTGTGTTCACCCGGTTACCGGCTTGTGCGAAACTGCCTGTAGGTGCCCGAGCCCGACTGCTTTTCACCGGCGCCGCCGAATACGGCAACCCGGCGGTGCAACGGGTGCTGGAGCCGGCGTGAGTGGTCGGGCTGAAACCCGCTGACCGCAATACTCACGGCATTGGCGGGCTTTCCGGTGTATCGTGGTCGCGCTTGTAGCGAGTTGCCCCACGGGGCGGATGCTCCCCTCGACCACCAGAACTACATCTACCTCGGCGAGAAGGCCAGCGGAAAGCCGGCCGTCGTTCCATGATACGCATCCGGTCAACACGGCTGTCATTGTTTCTTCGGCATGCGCCGGCATGCTGCATAGCGCAGTGTGGGCCGGTTGCGGGCCCTCGCGCCCGGTGACGGCGCGGGTCGAGGGGCGTGTGACCCTGGGCGGGCAACCGCTGGAGGGCGCCGCCGTGACCTTTCCCCCCGTCGAGGGCGGCCGGCTCGCCTACGGCGCCACCGACCCCAGGGGGCAATTCGACCTGAGCACCTCACGGACAAGGCGACGGCGCCGTTCGGGGCGAGCACGTGGTTACGGTGTACAAGGTGGAAGCGGGCGACGCCGTGGTTGAAGACGGCGATTTGGTCGGGGGGCCGCCGGCCCGGCGCCCGAACTTCGCCTGCTTGTACCCGAACGGTACGCCAGCCGCGCGTTACGGTCAGCCGCCGCATGAAGCCGGTCGAGATTGCGCTGCCCGCCCGTAAGGCGAGCGGGGGACCGGCGGCGAATGGACGACAAGTTGGCCCGGTTGCGGCAGCGGGGGAGCAGGTTGAAACCGTGGGGGTAATGCCTACCGCGACAACTTCCGGATCAACCAACTGACGCCCCAGAGCACGGCCGTGAGCACGATGGTCCAGAATATGGATGCCTGCCAGTCAATCATGGGGGGCTCTTCTGAAGTGGTGCCCTTCAGTTCAGTCGGAACGATACGCCTCAGGCGGAATCATACCATTACCCCCTTGTGGCGCAAATACCATGCCGAAACCACGGAAAGCGAAACTCGAAGCCACCCCCGCGCCCAAGCTACCCAAGCGAGCAATGGACTTGACCGGCCACACGTATGGCCAACTGCGCGCTATCGCCTATGCGGGGAAACGGAGCAAGCACACGTATTAGCGCTGCAAGTGCCTGGCTTGTGGCAGCGTAAGGGATTACTACGGTAGCAATCTGCATCGTGGGCGGTCGACCGAGTGCGAGGGTTGCCCGGCCAAGCCTCCAAAGCGGAAATCGGACCAACGCCATCGCCAACCCGGCTATCTCTCTTGGAAGAAGATCGTCGACAGCGGCCAGGCTTGTAAGCGGTGGCTCACCTTCGAGACGTTCATCGCCGACACGGGTAAGCCACCGAAGGGCAAGCGTTACCTCGTACGGCTCGACCCCGCCAAGCCATATAGGCCCAGCAACTGCACGGAGGGGTCGGCCTTTGCGAAGGCAAAACTGTTGACGCACAACGGACAAACCATGTCTTTGACGGAATGGGCACGAGCGACTGGATTATCACGACACGCACTCTACCTCCGCCTCAAGAAGATGCCGGTTCGAGGCGTTGACAAAGTCTCCCCAGAAGCGTTAGGATTGAACGGGTCGAACTCGTACGCGTGGACGGTGCCGTTCTGGTCCTTCTTCTGAATCGTGTCGCCCTGCCGGTTATATTCATACTCGACCCGGTCGAACACGCCGTCGGCCCCCTCGCCCAGGCCGGTCATAGACGTACCGCGTGACCTGGTCGTCGAAGTTGGAGATGACGTACTCGCGCCCGCCGACCAGTCATAGCCCGCTTAGTACCTATCTCCCGGCCTGACACCAACGCGTCCCCGTCGAGTCGAGCGGGGCATGGCCGAGCTTCAGCGCACGGTACAATGGAACGCAAGATGCGTCAAGAATCCCTGATCCCGGTCTGATCCCAAGTCCCCCCTCATCTTTGGCCGGATTACGTTGGAAATGTAGGTCCCGTGAGGCGTCGTCCCTCCCCTGGCCGCTTTGCGGCGTGTATCTTACAATAACGCGTTTTGCACTGCCGTTTCCCCCTGATTGAGAACCCGCCATGCGTTCCGACACCATCAAGAAGGGCGACGCCCGAGCCCCCCACCGAGCGCTCCTCCGCGCCAACGGCGTGGGCGAGGACGATTTCCAAAAGCCGTTCATCGCTATCTGCAATAGCTTTACTGACATCGTGCCCGGCCACGTGCACCTCGACAAGGTGGGCCAGGTGGTCAAGCAGGCCGTGCGCGACGCCGGCGGCATGCCCTTCGTGTTCAATACCATCGGCGTCGACGACGGCATTGCGATGGGCCACCCCGGCATGAAATACTCGCTGCCCAGCCGGGAACTCATTGCCGACTGCGCGGAGACGATGATCGAGGCCCACCGCTTCGACGCGATGATCTGCATTCCCAACTGCGACAAGATCATTCCCGGCATGCTGATGGCCGCGGTGCGGTGCAACATTCCGACGTTGTTCGTCAGCGGCGGGCCGATGGAGGCCGGCCGCATGCCCGACGGACGCACCGTCGATCTGATCGACGTGTTCATCGGCGCGGCGGCGAAGCAGGCGGGCACCATCGGGGCCGAGGAACTGCTCGAACTGGAGCAATACGGCTGCCCCACCTGCGGCTCCTGCTCCGGGATGTTCACGGCCAACAGCATGAACTGTCTGTGCGAGGCGCTGGGCCTGGCCCTGCCGCTCAACGGCACGCTGCTGGCCACCAGCACCGACCGCCGCCGGCTGTTCGAGCGGGCCGCACGGCGCATCGTCGAGATGGCCCTGGAGTTCGACCGCGTGGGCGAAGGCCACGGCCTGCTGCCCCGCGAGATCGTCACCGCCGCGTCGATCGACAACTCGATGATCCTCGACATGGCCATGGACGGCAGCACGAACACCGTGCTGCACATGCTGGCCGTGGCGCACGAGGCGGGGGTCGACTACGGCCTGGAGCGGATCAACGAACTGAGCCGCCGCACGCCGCACGTGTGCAAGGTGGCCCCGAGCAGCCACTTCCACATCGAAGACGTGCACAACTCCGGCGGCATCCACACCATCCTCGGCAGCGTCGACCGCGGCCGGCCGGGGCTGCTGCGGCTCGACTGCCCGACCGTTGCCGGCAAGACGCTGGGTGAGAACATCGCCGATTTCGACTTGCGCACCGAAACCGTGGCCGAGGCGGCGCTCGCCCTGGCCGCCGTCCGCGGGCGAGGCGTGCGCAATAACGAGGGGATGAGCGTCGTACGCACCGCGGGTTCCATCCGCGATCTCTCGCCCGACGACCTCGGCTTCGACCCCTACGACTGCATCCGCGAGGCCGACAACGCCTACAGCCAGGAGGGCGGGCTGGCCATTCTTTACGGCAACCTGGCCCCGGGCGGCGCCGTGGTGAAGACGGCCGGCGTCCACCCGAGCATGTTCACCTTCTCCGGGCCCGCGGTCCTCTTCGAAAGCGAAGTGGAGGCGTACGAGGGGATTGTCGGCGGGAAGGTGAAGGCGGGCGACGTGGTGGTCATTCGCTACGAAGGCCCGCGCGGCGGACCCGGAATGCAGGAGATGCTGGCGCCCACGACGGCCATCAAGGGGGCCGGGCTGGGCGAGAAGTGCGCCCTGATTACCGACGGCCGCTTCTCCGGCGGCACGGCCGGCGCGTGCATCGGGCACGTCAGCCCGGAGGCGGCCGCCGGCGGGCCCATCGGCCTGTTGGAGCCGGGCGACATGGTCGAGTTGGACATTCCCGGCCACCAACTCAACGTGAAGCTGAGCGATGCCGAGCTGGCCGCCCGCCGCGCGCGGTGGCAGCCCCGCCCGCCGCGCTACACGACCGGCTGGCTCGCCCGCTACGCCGCCCAGGCCACCAGCGCCGACACGGGCGCGGTCCTGCGCTGGAAGTAGCCGGCCAGTCATGGAACCGGCCGGGGCGAGCCCGGCGGGGAAGGGACGAGGGCGGAACGAGAGCGTGGGTAGCCGGCCAGTCATGGAACCGGCCGGGGCGAGCCCGGCGGGGAAGGGACGAGGGCGGAAC
>SKJM01000788.1 GCA_007122045.1 Planctomycetales bacterium
CCACATCCGCGACGGCACCAGCAACACGCTCCTGGTGGGCGAACTCCAGCGGCTGTGGGGCCCGAAGGATCGCTTCGGACGCGAGGCGTACAAGAGCCAGGACGGCTGGGCGGTGGGCGGGGTGGCCACGCTGTTCGACACGGCCTGCCTGCCCACCAGCGACGTCTACCCGAACCCGGGCGGCATCAACAACGGCTTTTTCGAATCGCCCGGTAGCGACCATCCCGGCGGGGCCAATTTCGGATTCGCCGACGGTTCCGTCCGGTTCATCAGCGAGAACGGCGATCCGCGCGTTTTCGAGGCCCTCGGAAGCCGCGCCGGGGGCGAGGTGGTGGCCGCGGGCAGTTTTTAGTATCTTACGTCGTGGCACGCGCGCAGAGCGCCCGCATGTTGACAATCCTTTTGGGTTGCGGCCGCAGGCCGCGCGAGGAGGTTCCATGAATCGACCTGCAACCGGAGTCGTTTTATCGATTATGTTCGCTGTCGCCGCGGTCGGCTGCAACCGGAGCGATCGGCCCCCGCTGGGCAGGGTCAGCGGCACGGTTACGATCGACGGTGCGCCCTTGGCGGGCGCCATCGTCATTTTTGAACCCCAGGGCGTGCCCGCCTCGACGGGAATGACCGACGAGTCGGGACATTACGAACTGACGTACCTGCGCGACATCCAAGGGGCCGCGGTCGGGCAACACACCGTGCGCATCGCCACGGTGGCCGACGGAGCGTCGGCCGACGGAATGCCCGGACTCCACGATCGCGCAAGCGGCCTCCAACGGGAAGTCAAACCGGGCCGCAACGTGTTCGACTTCCACCTGGAGCGGTAACAGGAGACAGCCAACCAGGCGCCGTGACGCAACAACACGACCGAATTGTAGGATGGACATTCTTGTCCGTCGCCGTTTGACGGGCTGGAAAGCCCCATCCCACTCGTAGAATCGCACAAGTTGACTTGGTACAGATCCCATGAGAATCACATTGGCTTTATGGATCAGCGCGGCAGTGCTATGGGCGCCGCGCGGGGCACCGGCGGAAGAGGCGGCCAACGCGGTGGTGAGGGCAGGCGCCCTGCTCGACGCCTTGCGTTTTCGGGGCGGGGTCATCGTGCACGTCGGCTGTGGCGATGGCCGCTTCACCGCCGGGCTCGGCGCGGCGGAACGCACGCTCGTCCACGGCCTCGATCGCTGTGCGGGGCAGGTGGCCGAAGCGCGGACGCACGTGCGCCAACAAGAACTGAACCACCGCGTGACCGTTTCCCAATGGCGGGGCACGAAACTACCTTTTGCCGAAAACTTCGTCAACCTGCTCGTCGTCGAGGACGCCGGGAGCGTGGCCGCCGACGAAGCGATGCGCGTGCTGGCGCCTCGCGGCACGGTGGTCGTCCGCGAACAGGATGCCTGGCCCAGTACGGTGAAGCCCTGGCCGAAGGAGATGGGCGAGTGGACCCACTGGTTGCACGGTCCCGACGGCAACGCGGTGGCCGCCGACCGGCTGGCCGGCCCGCCCCGTCGCTGGCAGTGGATGGCCGGCCCGGTGTGGTCGCGCTCGCACAACACGGTGCCCAGCGTGACGGCGCAGGTGTCGGCCGGCGGCCGGTTGTTCTATGTGGCGGATAAGGCGCCGGCGGGCATGCACGGCTCGGCGCCCGATCGGTGGATGCTGGTGGCGCGCGACGCCTTCAACGGTTCGCTGCTGTGGAAACGGCCCCTCGGCTCGTGGGGATGGCAGGCGTGGAGCGACCAGTGGTCGTGCCGCTTCAACGTCCCCACGCACATCCCGCACCGCCTGGTGGCGGCCGGCAATCGGGTGTACGTGACGCTGGGGTTCAACGCGCCGGTTTCGGAACTCGACGGCGCGACCGGCGAGGTGCTGCGCGTCCTAGAAGGGACCGAGAACACCGACGAAATCCTGTTCGTCGACGGCAAACTGATCCTGTCGATCAACGCCGCGCCGCAGCGCCCCGGCCGCCCCGATGAAACACCCGTGCGGAAGACCGTGGCCATGGTCGACACCGCCTCGGGTGAGATGCTCTGGAAGACCGGCGGCGGGGGCTACGTCGGCCTTCGGTCGAAAACCGGCTCGATGCAGCGGATTTCGCACCTTTCGATGGTCGCCGGCGGGGGGCAGGTCTTCTTCGCCGACGGCGACGAACTGGTCAGTCTTTCGCAGGACGACGGGCGCGAACTGTGGCGGACGCCCCGGCCGCCGGTGCCGGAAAACACGATGCGGTACCATATCCGCATCACCGATATGTGTACGCTGGTGTATAGCGACGGCCGGCTGCTGTTCGCGCAGCCGAACCCCGACCGGACGATCGATTGGCGCGAGATCCGCGCCGGGCTCCACGCCTTCGACGCCCGCTCCGGCCGCGAGCTGTGGAGCCGGCCGTGCGCCGTTTGGGGCTGGGGCCACCCGCCCGACGTGTTCGCGGTGGGCGGGCTCATTTGGGTGGGCGATTACGAAGAACGTAATCGCAAGGACACGCGACCCGCGACGGCGAACCGGCTGCTGGCGTCGGGGCAGTGGGGCGTCGACTTCCGCAGCGCCTTCTACGTCGGGCTGAACCCGGAAACGGGCGACGTCGAACGCAAGGTTTCCGTCTTCGAGGCATTCGCCGACGGGCATCATCACCGCTGCTACCGGAACAAGGCGACCGAGCGGTTCCTGATGACCAGCTACCGCGGCTTCGAATTCATCGAATGGAACACCGGCCACACGTCGCTGAACCACTGGGTGCGCGGCACGTGCCGGCTGGGCGGCTTTCCCTGCAACGGCCTGTTGTACTCCAACCCGCATCCGTGCGCGTGCTACATCGAGTCGAAACTCAACGGCATGATCGCCCTTTCGCCCGCGCCGCCGGGCCGGCGCCCGGAGCCGGCGGAAGAACGCCTGATCGAAGGCCCCGCCTACGGCGACGCCTGGCCGCCGCTCCCGTCGCAAGCGGGCTCGGCCGGGCAGGACGATTGGCCCACCTTTCGCGGCGACCGGCAGCGAAGCGGCGCCACCCCGACGCCGGTCGGCCCCAAGGTGGCGCCGCTGTGGGAGGTGCAACCGGCACGCGGCCCGCTCACCGGCTGCACGGCCGGCGGGGGGCTTCTGTTCACTGCCGCGCCGGAAACCCACGAGGTGTTCGCCCTGCACGCCGACGACGGGCGGACGGCTTGGCGCGTCACGGCCGACGGCGGGGTCGATACTCCGCCGACCTTTCACCGCGGCCGCTTGTTCTTCGGATGCAGCCACGGGTGGGTGTATTGCCTGCGCGCGGCCGATGGGGTCGAGGTCTGGCGGTTTCGCGCCGCGCCCGACGAGCGGCTCGTCGGGGCGTTCGGCCGGCTTGAATCGGCCTGGCCCGTGCACGGGAGCCTCATCGTGCACGACGGCCGCGTGTACGCCGCGGCGGGGCGTTCGTCGCACCTCGACGGAGGCATCTTCGCGTCGGTGCTCGACGCCGGCAGCGGGCGCCCGATCGAGCAACGCCGCATCGCGTCGCCCCCCATTCACCGTATGGAGCCAACGGGCAATGAGACCCCCACCCAATGGCGACCCGGCGGCGATACCGGCGCTCTGCCCGACATCCTCGTGTGCGATGAAGACGAGGAGGCCGTGTACATGCGCTGGCACCGGTTGTTCGGGCTCGGGCCGGCCGGGCAGGAATCGGAGGCCAGGCCGCTGGGGCAACTCGGGCTGCTGTATGCGCTGGGCGGATTCCGCGACGACAGCCGCTTCACCCGCACGGCGTGGTTCATCGGCGATCGGGCCTACGGCGACTACCTGGTTTTCGACGCCGAGCGGGCCTACGGCGTCCGCACCATGGCGCCGCAGCCGGAGCGAAATCGCGACCGCGTGTTTGTGCCGGGGAAGGACGGCTACATCCTGTTCGCCGCCAATCGGAGCCGCCGCACCGATGCCGGAAGCTGGTCTCTTCGGGTGCCTGTGCGCGTGAACGCCATGGCGCTGGCCGGCAACGTGCTGTTCGCCGCCGGCACGCCGGACCTCATCGAGCCGGCCAACGGCTGGGCGGCGTACGACGGGCGGCGCGGCGGCGCGCTGTTGGTGATCGATGCCGAGCAGGGCGAACTCCTCCGGCGGGTTGACACGG
>SKJM01000703.1 GCA_007122045.1 Planctomycetales bacterium
ATGGTCACCAACCACCATTCCGGTACGCAACTCAGCAACCAAGTCAACGGCGGGGTCGCGGCGACGTACAACCACAATCTAAACTACGACGTTGCGACATACGGTTTGGGCCATACGTTAGGCTGGGCAAACGATGGTCAACTCACCGGCGCCATTGCTGAGGTCATCGTTTTTGACACGTCGCTTTCAACTGACGAGCGCCAGATGATTGAGGGCTATCTGGCCCACAAATGGTGGGACACCGACCAAGTAAACCCCCTGCCGCCTGAACACCCTTACTATCGCTCCGAAGAAGATGTTACCGTCATCAGCCTCGACTTCGACCACGGCGGCTTGGGCACGAAGTCGGGCATGGAGCCGGGCGGATTCCTCGGAGAAATCGGCGGGCTTTGGAACAGCCTTCCCGTCGCCCAAAGCGCCAAAGCCGGCCCGCTGCAAACGGGCGACGGCTCTCCCACGCTGTTCGACGTCACCTTCGAATTCGTGGACGGAGTGGATAGCTACCGGCAATGGGCACGATCCGGGGAAGCCAATATCCTGCGCGGCGACGTGGTCTTCCTTCAGAGCGGCACCGACCAGGTCGGCCCCCTCGACTGGGAAATCGCCGGCTTGATGCCCGGCTTGGCGTACGACCTGAAGTTCTTCGGCCAAATGCAGGATGGTTCTCCGAACAACGCGGCTACCTTCCTTGTGGACGGCTACGATAGTATTTTCACCGACGACGTGGCCACGTTCCTTTCGGTCCCGGCCGACACCGAGGGGAAGATCACCGGTTCGCTGCTCCACGAAACGGGCACGCACAGCGCGTGGTCGGGCCTGCAAATTCGCGGCGTCTTCGTGCCCGAACCGTCAACGGGGTTGCTCGCCGTACTTGCGGTCGCCGGCTCGTTGCTGTTTCGCAGTCGGCGCCGGCGGCGGTGAGGAATGAGTGCCGATTGGCGCGGAAACCCGCCGCGCGAACACGGACGACAATCATGCGTGCGAACAATCCTAAATTCAAAATGCGCAATCCAAATGGCGGTTTCACACTCGTCGAGCTTCTCGTGGTCATTGCCATCATTGGCATTCTCATCGGGCTGCTGCTGCCGGCCGTACAGTCGGCCCGCGAGGCGGCGCGAAGGCTCCAATGCCAGAACAACCTCAAGCAGTTGGGCCTGGCCGTACTGAACCACGAGAGCGCGCATGGGTTTATCCCGTCCGGCGGGTGGGGGTGGCGATGGACCGGCGACCCGAACCGCGGATTCGGAAGGGAGCAACCCGCCGGTTGGACCTACGACGTGCTGCCCTTCCTCGAACAGGAAAGCGTGTGGCTGCTGGGCACCGACGGCAAGCGCGACGAAATCACCGACGCGCAGCGCGACGGGGCCTGGGAGCGCGACCAGATTCCCCTGCCGGTCTTCGTGTGCCCCACGCGCCGCCGTCTATCCCCGCCCGAAAGGCATGACCTACCGCAACGGCCGCCAAATCAACACCGCCGGTTCCGTCGACTACGCCATCAACGCCGGCGATACGGGCGCGCGGTGGTACGACGGCCCCAGCAGCATGAGCGCCGCCGCGACGTTCGACTGGAACTACAGGGGCGCGTTGGGCAACACGGGCATCTCCTACGCCCGCAGCGAAATCACCGTGGCCGAAATTCGCGACGGCACCACCAACACCTACATGTTGGGCGAGAAGTACCTCAACCCCGACAACTACACCGACGGCTGGGGCACCGACGACGACTTCGGCATGTACGAAGGCGCCGCGTACGACACCTACCGCTGGTGCCACCCGGACTATTATCCCATGCAGGACACCGCGGGCTCCCAGTTGCCCAACCGGTTCGGCAGCGCGCACTCGGCCGGCTTGAACATGACGTTCTGCGATGGGAGCGTGCGGTTCATTTCGTACAGCATCGACCGGGATATTCACGCGCGATTGGGGCACCGGGCGTCCGGCGAGGTGATCGATGCCAGCCAGTTCTGAGGGCAGGCCTCCCACTTGCAAATGGGCCGGGGGCCGAGTAGCCTAATAGAATAGGTCAAGCGCCGTTTCAATGAAGGGGGTGGCGCCGCCCCCCGCCCTGACCAACGCTGGTATTACGTGGGAGTAGCATAACGAGTCGCGAGGTTCTATGGGGGATCCCCGCCCTACGACGCGACAAGCCCCCTGAAGTTACGCATAGAAAAGGAACGTTTCCAATGTTGGGCACGCAAGGCAAAGATGTCAAGTCCGCCGCCAGGGAACTGGTCGATAGCCTTCCGGACGACGCCACTTGGGACGACCTGATGTACCGAGTGTACGTGCGGCAGGCAATTGACGCCGGCCGTCAGGATGCTGCCGAGGGACGCCTCGTGGACGTGGCTGAAGTCCGCCGTCGATTCGGGCTGCCAGGATGAAAGTTCGGTGGACAGACACAGCGACTGGCCACCTGGCGTCGATCTACGAGTACATCGCCCGGGATTCGGCTCGCTATGCACAACGGGTGATCGACCGGATTACGTCACGGTCACGGCAAATCGCCCGCTTCCCCCACCTCGGGCAGATGGTTCCCGAGTACCAGGATCCGGACATCCGCGAAGTTTTGGTGGGGCAGTACCGGGTGATCTACAAGGTTACCGCAAAGGAAGTTCACGTGCTGGCCATCATTCATGGGGCGCAACGAATGCCCCCGGAGGCGGCCCTTGCAAATGGGCCGGGGGCGGAGTAGGCTAATGGAATAGGTCAAGCACCGTTTGGCCAAAGTGGGGCCATGCCCCTCCCCCGCCGCAGGTCGCACCAGACCCCCCGCCCGAAGAAGAACGGTCGTCCGATGAAATTCCCCCCCCGCCGTGCCAACCGTCGCCATTTTCTCGCCGCGGCAGGCGCCGCCGTAGGACTCCCGGCACTTGTCGCACCGAAGGCCCTGGGCCTTCAGGGAAGCCGGCCGGCCAGCGGGCGCATCACCACCGCGCTGATCGGCTCCGGCGCCCGGGGGCTGCAAATCGCGGCCGGGGGCGAGCAAATCGTGGCCGTGTGCGACGTGGATGCCAAGCACCGCGAGGTCGCGAAGAAGCAGGTCGAGGCCATGCTCGGCGCACGCGGGGTCGATGCCGTGGCCGACTTCCGCGAGGTGCTCGCGCGCGACGACCTCGACGCCGTGATTATCGCCACGCCCGACCACTGGCACGCGCCGCAAACGCTGGCGGCCATGGAGGCCGGCAAGGCCGTGTACGTGGAAAAGCCGCTCACGCTCACCATCGAGGAGGGCCGCATCCTGGCCGACGCCGCCCGCCGATACCGCGCCATCCTTCAGGTGGGCAGCCAGCAGCGGTCCGACCAGCGGTTCCTCCGCGCGTGCCAGTTGGTGCGCAACGGGTACATCGGCCGGTTGAAGAACGTGTGGGTGGAAATCCCGGCCCGCGGCGGCAGCGACGCGCCGTGGTCGCCCCGGCCGGTGCCGCCGGAGTTGGACTACGACCTGTGGCTGGGCCCCGCGCCCTGGGCGCCGTACCATCCGCACCGCTGCCACTATCGCTTCCGGTTCATCAGCGATTACTCCGGCGGCGACGTGACCAACTGGGGCGCGCACCAGCTCGACATCGCCCAGTGGGCGCTGGAGGCCGACGACTCCGGCCCGCTGGCGGTCGAGGGGCGCGGGAAGCGCTACTGGACCGGCCTGCACGACGCGTACTTCGACGTGCACGTCGATTTCACGTTCGCCGGCGGGGTGACCGTGCAGCTTCGCAGCGGCGACGCCGTGCGATACGACGGAAACGGCGTGCGGTTCGAGGGGACCGAGGGCTGGGTGTACGTTACCCGCCAGACGCTTCAGGCCGAGCCGCGGTCGGTGCTCGGCGCCCACCTCGCCGCCGGCGAGGACCCCTTGCTGCCCGATTTCGCCGAGACGGGCGACACGCACATGGGCAACTGGCTGCACGCGATCCGCACCCGGCGGCCCGACGCGCTGCGCGTGCCGGTCGAGGTGGGGCACCGGTCGTCGACGTTTTGCCACCTGGCGAATATTGCCATGGAGCTGGGGCGCCCGCTACAATGGGACCCGGCGGCCGAGGCGTTCGTGGCCGACGACCAGGCCAACCGGATGCGCAGTCGCTCGATGCGGGA
>SKJM01000068.1 GCA_007122045.1 Planctomycetales bacterium
CGGCGTGCGAGCCGCGCTCAACTACGGTCACACCTTCGCCCACGCTTTCGAGGCGCTGAGCGGCTACGGCGAACTGCTGCACGGCGAGGCGGTTGCGATGGGCATGGTGTGCGCCTCGCGGTTGGCCGAGCGGCTGGGCCGGATCGACGCCGAAGTGACCGCCCGCCAACGCACACCACGGCCGCCCGCTGCGCGCCGGCGGGCAGCTCGCCGCCTTTTCGCCCCTCTTGCGTCCGCTGCCCGGAGCCGGATTGGCATGCGCCATCGCCGCACCCGAGCCCCAACGCTCGTGGAGCATCCTATCTTGTCGCGTGTCGAGCCGGCGGATAGTATGGGTGTCTGAGATTTCCCAAACAAGCCAGTGGGTTAACGGCGGACGGTGCGCCCCGTTGCTCGGCGTGCCACGGGTACCCAGGTACCGTGGTCAACCGCCAAGAAGTGCCATTCGCATGTGCCGTTCCTTCTACGAAATGCGCACCTTATCCACGGTAGGCCCCGGTGGTCGATCCTGTATACTCGCACAGAGCGCCGACGTTGGATAAGTCGATTATACACACGTCGCGTCGAGCGCGCCACGTGACACTGGGCGTGTTCCCAACTCTTTGGCAAGCGAACGATGCGAATCCGATCTCCGACACTGATGTTCTCAAACGATTCATTCATGGCGGCGACACACAACCTTTTGCTCGCTCATTCCCCGCGCCGCGCGTTCCAAAGGACGGCGTGGTCGGTGGTGCGGCCGCGGCCGTCGTGCGGGCCGTGGAAGAAGCCGCGGCCGCCGTTGTAGCGGGGGACGGCGTCGGGTTCACCGCGCTCGAGGGCCTCCAGCGCGAGCAGGGCCAAGGGCTCGACGGCGTTGAAGTTGGCGTGGATGTGCCGCTCGCTCGGCAGGAAGAACCCGTGGTGGAACCGGCGCCCGACGATGTTCTCGCCCAGCCGCGCGGCCAGGGCGAGATAATCGGGATGCTCGGCGGCCCGGTGCAGTTCCAGCACGGCGAACAAGGCCATCGGGTCGGAAGTATCCGCCTCCAGGTCGACGTCCACGTCCTGCCCGGGCGACGTACCCACGTCGCCGAGGCCGTGGCCGCGGGCCATGGCCCGGATTGTTTCCCACAAGTCTTCCTCGCCGGAAAGCCGGTACCCCAGCGCGTACGACCAGAACAGCAGGGCGCTGGCCGGCCGGGCTTCGAACACCCTGCCTTTCGGCCCGTAGTAGCCGGTGCGCCCGATGACGTGGCCGGTCAGGTCGGTGCCGTCGGCCCACATGGGGCGGACGGTGTGCGTTTCGGGGTCGTACCCGTAGCGGGCCCAGGCCTTCAGGCCGTCGACGGTCCAGGTAACGAACTCGCCCCCGTCGTCGCCGAGCAACTCGGCAAGCTGCAACTGCATCAGCGCGTTGTTGCCGTAGATGGCGTCCGGCGAGCGGAGCATCCAGCCTTCGCGGGCGACGTCGCCGAACTCGGCCCCGAACTGGTTTTCCGCCCGGTCGCCGTAGCTGGACCACGTGAGGCGCCCTTCGAGCGGGCCTTCGGCGGGCGGTTCCCGGCGCCGGATGGGCTTGCTGTACTGGTACACGCCCAGCCCGGTTTCCGGATGCCGCGCCCGAACGTACTGCTCGGCCAGCCGCTTCGACCACCGCAGCGCCCCCTCGTCGCCGGTGAGCCGGTACAGGATGGCGCCGGCGTAGATCAAGTCGCTGCCGCAATTGATGAAGGTCAGCGCGCGGCCCTCGAAGAACGGTTCCGGTTGTTGGAACTCGTGGCCCCACAGGGCGCCCATCGAGCGGCCATAGGAGCCGTGCCGGTTCATGTCGAGCTTGCCCCAGTCGAGCACGTGGGCGTTCCACAGGGCCTTGATATACCGGCGGGTGGCGTCGGGGTCGACCTCCCAGAGGAACTCGTAGAAAGGCAGGTTGAACTTCAGCTCGTGCGGCATGCTCCCTTCGCCGCGCGGCCGGCCGGAGGCGAGGTCGATGAAACGGTGCCCGCCCCACTGGAACAGGCCGCATTCCATCTGCAAGTGTTCGACGTGGTGCTCCACCGCGGCGGCGGCCGCCTCTCGGTAGCGCGGCTCGCCGGTCAGGTTGCTCAGCCCGACCAGCGTGCGGAGCAGGTTCTGCTGGCTGGCCAGGTTCGACGGGATCCACGCCTCGCCCCGGTGGACCCAGCGGACCGGCTCCAGCGTGTCAACATGCAGCCCGTCGACGAACAGCGGCGTGGGCTCGTCGCGGAACGTGTCGCGGCCGTATTCGAGCACGCGGTCGGCGAAGGTGCGCACGGCGTCGAGCCGCGTGGGCGGCGCCTCGGCTCGGGCCGGGGAAACGGCGCCGGCGGTCATGAGGGCCCAAAACAGCGCGGCAGCCGGTACAGTGAGGGTTCGGAGGATCGGCATGGCATCTCCTTGGCAGGTTGGAGTAGGTGGGAAGGGGTAGGCGGGGGCGGGTTCACCCACGCGCTTGGTTGGGGTTCACGCTTTAGCGTGTTGCGTGGGCCTTCTCTGATTCGGGCACACTAAAGCGTGAACTCCAACACCCGGTCGGCTTCCGTTCATCGCCCGGGCTTATGGCCCCGCAGCGCCGAACGGCTCGAGCTGAATATCGAACCGGTTCGAGCCGGGCTCGACGGTATACCGCAGCCCGGAAGTGTCGAAGTTCGTGTAGCGCGGATCGATCCGCTGGGGTGGTGCGGCGTCGGGGTCGTCGGCTTGCGGCTCGCTCAGGGCGATCTGGTATTCGCCCGCCGGGGCCCCGTCGCCGGTGCCGAAGGTGCCCAGCCGGTAGCGGCCCGACGCGTCGGTGATGGCGGTTGCGCTGAGCGGCGGGTCGGCGCACTGCCACACGAGTTGCACGCCTTCGAGCGGGGTGCCGTCGTGCGCCGTGACGGTGCCCTGAACGGAATACGTCCTCAGTTCCGATCGGCAGCCGCACACCGCCACGGCAAGGACCGCCGCCAGGCAGCCCGACAAAACGCGGTACTTCATGTTTCTCCTCTCCTGGTGCCGCTCTTTCTGCCTGGGTTCCTCCGCCGCGGCGTACGCCGAGGAACACGTGGGTCAAAACGCATCGCCGGGAATCACTTCGTTGCCGGCGCGGGTGACCAGCTTGCCGGCCAGCGTACTGTCGATGGTAACGGAAATGGGCCGGACGCTCCCATCGCAAAATACAAAATGCACAACCCCCGCGTGATCGCTGCCGAAGCCGTTTTGGTCGCGGTCGCGGACGATCGGGAAACTGGGGCCCAAGAGCGTCCCGTTGTTGCAGTCGCCGTTGTACGCGCCGCAAGCCCGGGCGCGCCGGTAGGTCACCTCGCCGGCCAGCAGGGTGTTGCTCGTGCCGTCGCGGATCGAGGCGAAATCGGTCCGCGACCGCCAGCCGGTCAGCTTCCGGGGGTAGCTGGGAAAGCCGTCGTAATCTCCGTAGATCATCGCGCCGTCCTGGTCGAAGTTGTTCCAGGCGCCGCTGCGGCCCGTGGTGCCGGTCGTGGCCGAGTAGTCGCTGATCGCGCCGGTCCACCGGTTCGACCGGTTGTGGCCGTGGACCCCATCCGGCTGGTCCTCGATGAGGCCGTCGTGGCGGCGCGACGGGCAGAGGTAGGCGCTGGGCTGGGCCTCGCGGACCCAGTCGGGCATGTCGTAGTAACAGCCCTCGGCCATGTCCCACCCGTCGTAAATGGCCGGCTGCTCCATATACGGGAGGATTTGGAACAGCCACGTGTGCATGTGCTCACTGACCCTGCTGGACGGGAGCATCTGATCGTTGGCCTCGGCGAAGTGATGCACGGCCAGCCCGATCTGCTTCAGGTTGTTCAGGCATTGCGCCCGCCGCGCCGCCTCGCGCGCGCTTTGCACCGCCGGAAGCAGCAGCGCAATGAGGATGCCGATGATCGCGATGACCACGAGCAGTTCGACGAGGGTAAAAGCGGATTTTGGATTTTGGATTTTGGATTTCGGATTGTCCGGAAACACAGGATGCTCTCCTTTTCGTTGCTGATTTTTGGAGTGCGGCGGCTTGACGCCGCTTTCGTTCTTTGCGTGAGCTTTGGCGTTTCGCATGGTGGCTGATGGAGGGGCGAAGAGAGAAGCGAA
>SKJM01000476.1 GCA_007122045.1 Planctomycetales bacterium
CAAAGCTGCTCGTGGCCGATCACTTGCGGACGCCGCAGCCAACGGCCGAAGTAGGCCGGCGCCTTCCGGTCGAACTGCATTTCGAGCACCGAGCCGTCCAATTCGCCCAATTTGTCTTCGACCCTCGTCAGGCGCCGTTCCATCAGAAGCTGGACCCGGATCAACTCCTGGACCGCCTCTTCCAGCCGGTCCAGCCGCTGCTCGACCTTTTCCAGCCGGTTCTCGACCTTCTCAAGCCGTCGCTCGACGCGGTCCAGCCGGTCCTCCGCCCCGGCCTGCCGCTGCTCGGCGCGCGTGTGGGCCTCGGCCAACTCGCGGACGATGCCCGGCAGGGCCGCAAGGTCCTCGCTGATGATGTGCCGGCGCAGCTCCGCCTGCCACTGCGGATTCTCCGCCAGCAGGTGAAGCAGGTCGTTGAAGTCGCTGACGGTAAAGGCCATACGGCGGCGTCCAATGGGGCGAGCCGCCCGGGGCGCGGGCGTACTCGGCGAGGGAACCGTTCACGGGGACAACCCCCGTGAACGGTTCCGTTTGCATCATACCCCCGCGCCCTGGCAGCGTCAACCCTATCCGAGGATCGCCTGCAAGTCGGCCTCGGGGGTGCCGACGGGCTGAATGCCGAACTTCTCGACCAGCACGTCGAGCACGGCGGGCGTGACGAACGCCGGCAGGCTCGGGCCCAGGCGGATGTTCGTAACGCCCAGGTACAGGAGCGTCAGCAGGATGGCCACCGCCTTCTGCTCGTACCAGCTCAGGATGAACGAAAGCGGCAGGTCGTTTACCCCGCAATCGAACGCTCCGGCCAACGCGAGTGCGATCTGGATGGCGGAATAGGCGTCGTTGCACTGGCCGATGTCCAACAGCCGCGGAATGCCGTCAATGGCGCCGAACTCGAGCTTGTTGAACCGGTACTTGCCGCAGGCCAGGGTGAGGATGACGCAGTCGTCGGGCACCTTCTGGGCGAACTCGGTGTAGTAGTTGCGGCCCGGCTTGGCCCCGTCGCAGCCGCCCACGAGGAAGAAGCGGCGGATCTTGCCCTGCTTCACCGCGTCGACCACCTTGCCCGCCACGCCCATGACGGCCGCATGGCCGAAGCCCACCAGGATGGTGTGCTCCGGAGCGTCGGCCTCGAAGCCGGGCGCTTCGAGCGCCGCCTCGATGACCGGGGCGAAGTTCCGGTCGCGGCCGACGTGCGTCACGCCCGGCCAGGCCACCAGCCCGCTGGTGAAGATGCGACCCTGGTAGGCCTCCTTCGGCTTCTGGATGCAGTTGGTGGTCATCAGCACGGCGCCGGGGAACTGGTCGAACTCGCGCCGCTGGTCCTGCCACGCGCCGCCGTAGTTGCCCACCAGGTGCTTGTACTGCTTCAGCCCGGGATATCCGTGCGCCGGGAGCATCTCGCTGTGGGTGTACACGTTGATGCCCTTGCCCTCGGTCTGCTTGAGCAGTTCTTCGAGGTCCCTCAGGTCGTGCCCGGAAACGCAGATGGCTTTTCCGGCCACGGGCGTAACGCGTACTTCGGTGGGCTGGGGGTTTCCGTAGGCGCCCGTGTTGGCCTTGTCGAGCAGTTCCATCACGCGCAGATTCAGTTCACCGGTTTTCAAAGCCCATTGCAGCAGGGAGTCGGTGTCGGGCTGTTCCTTGGTCAGGAAGTCGAGCCCTTCGTGGAAGGTGGCGTAGATGGCCGGGTCTTCCTCGCCGAGCAGTTGGGCGTGGTCGGCGTAGGCGGCGGCGCCCTTCAGCCCGTACAGGATCAACTCCTGGAGCCCGGCCACGTCGGCGCCGAGGACGAGTTGCCGGCTTTCGATGCCGACGGCCCGCCCCTGCTGGAGCCACCCCTCATGGTCGCTGGCGGGGGCCCAGGCCGCGGGGCCGCCGAGTTCCTCCGGCTGCCGTCCCGCCTCGGCGCAGGCCTCGTGGTAGAGCTGCCGGGCGCGGTCCCGCATGTCGGCGGCTTCGCGCAGGTGGCCTTCCAGCCGCTCGGGGTCGAAATCAACGTTGGTCACCGTGGCAAACAGGGCCTCGATGACGAACAGGTCGACGGCCGGGTCGCGCCGGCCCAGTTCGCGGGCGCGGTGGGCGTACATCGAGACGCCCTTGACGGCCCAAACCAGCAGGTCTTGCAGGACGGCCGTTGGGTCGTCTTTGCCGCAGGTGCCAATTTCGGTGCATGCCACACCCCCCTTGGCTTGCTCGCATTGGTAACAAAACATTGTGCAGATCCTCCTCGAAAATAGTGTATTGGACACGAAGCATCGAACTTACCGGCCGAAGGGGGCCGTCCCATTTTCGCGGCGCGAGACGGTTTCCCAGGAAGAACACCCACCACGGCCGCGAAAATTGGGACAGTCCCCCGTGAACGGTTACCGATGCTCGATAGTATCCTAGACTGTCCGGCAATGCCCGCCCTTGATGTGGGTCAAGCGATGGCAAGAGAAAGTCAGATGGGGCGCGACCAGCGACGCGAAGGCGGTGGTGCGGCACCCTCGGGAGCCTGAAGAGGCCCGCGCGTGCGGGAGAGACGAGCGGCCAATCGGGACTTCCCCGCCCGTAGGATGGACATTCGTGTCCGGCAAGCCGGGCCGACGGACAGGAATGTCCATCCTACGGGGTAGTGGTAAAGTCTCTTCCGATCACCTGGCATCTTGCAATGGCGGTTGCCCAATATGCCCGCCCTTGCCACATTGCCCAAAGTTCGCCCGTCGCGCCCTAATCTTCGATGAAGGGCTGTTCCGGCAGGGCTTCGGCCCGGTATTGCTCGTACACCATTTCGAAAACCCGGTTGGCGTACGGGTGGGCCGGGTCTTCGCCCCAAAGCTGAGCGAACGCCTGGTGCCGCCACACGTGCGAATGATGGTACGGGTGGAAGTAGTAGTACCCGTGCATCGGCGGGAAATAGGCGTGGTGCTGCCCCATCGTGCACGTACTGCCGATTACGCGGCACGTGCGTCGGGGGCGGGCCCGGCCACCATACATGATGGTGTAGTCGGCGGGGGGCGCCCCGTGGTCGTCCATGGAGTAGTCCATCGAGTCCGCGTAAGGGGGCAAATCGTGGTCGGAAGGCAGGGTCGACAGAGCGGCGTCGCCGGAGACATCCGGGCCGGCGGTGTCGGTTGGGGCATCCGGGGTGGCGTCATCGGCAAAGGCATAGCCCATGCCTGCCCCCGAGGCGGATTCGGGAACCGCCCGCGGCATGGCGGTGGGCACCGCTGCCGACGGTGTCGGATCCGGTGCGACAAACCGGACTGGTTCCACGGCATCGGCCGGCGCCGGCTGCCCGGCAGCCGCCCGGCAAGCCGTATCGCCGGAAAAGTCCAGGCTGGCATCATCGTGTGGGGCGCCTGGGCTGGCGTCGTCGGCACGGGCATAGCCCATCTCTCCCCCAACCCTTGTCTGGGGAGACACCCGCGGCCGGGAAGCGGACACCTCGGCCGACAGCGTCGGGTCCGGTGCGACAAACCGGACCGGTTCCACCGCACGGTCCGGTGCCGGTTGCCCGGCAGCCGCCCAGCAAACCGCAAACAACAGAGCCGACATTCCTACAACACCAGTTCGAATGGTTCGCATCATTTTTCCTCCCGGCCCCAAACATAGGTTTGGGCGCTTCTGTATTGGGTTACTTCCGTCTTGCCATTAAGGACGATTGCGGTCGAAAACGTAAGCTGCGGGACAGACGGCCTACGACAAACGTATCGGATTTTCAAATGCTGGCGATTGAGCCGGAAACTCGCCACCATCCTGTTTAATGATCGCGGCACGTGAGCGATCCCGCTCGCCGGGGGGGCGTGGTCCCTTCGTTCCGAAATCCAGCGCGAACAGTGTTTTTTTTGCCACAATTGAATGAACCCACAGAAGCCGCAAAGTCGATAAGTCCATGCAGGGCTAGTCGGGGGGCTTCAGGGAACTGAGACCGGTTGCCACTCGGCACGCCACGGCAGAGGCGACCAATGGGTCTCGCATTGTCTGCGGGCAGTCGTGGTCGCTCGGGAAGGAGGGCAACAATTCTTATGAGGATTCGTGCAATGTCTCGTCTGAAGCGATCTGAAGCACTTGACGGCAGCCCGCGGCCCCTCGGCCGGG
>SKJM01000399.1 GCA_007122045.1 Planctomycetales bacterium
GGCTTGCTGCACCGGCTGAAGGCGCATCGTGCGCACCGGAAGGCCGCGCGTTGCGCGGTCACCTGTGCGCCTGCCGTTTGCGAGCCGGTCGTTTGCGAGCCGGTCGCAGTCGAGGCTTGCCCGCCGGTCGCCTGCAAGCCGGCGACGTGCCGTCCTGGCCTGCTGCACCGGATCAAGGCCCGTATGGCGTGCCGGAAAGCCCGCCGTTGCGCGGTCACCTGCGCCCCCGCCGCCTGCGAGCCTGCGGTTTGCGAACCGGTGGCGGTCGAGCCGTGCGAGCCGGTGGCGGTCGAGCCGTGCGGGCCGGTGGCGGCCTGCCCGCCGGCCACCTGCTGCCCGCGTCCGGGCCTGTTGCACCGGATCAAGGCCCGTAAGGCGTGCCGGAAGGCCGCGCGTTGCGCAGTCACCTGCGCCCCGGCCGTTTGCGAGCCTGCGGTTTGTGAGCCGGTGGCGGTCGAGCCGTGCGAGCCGGTGGCGGTCAAGCCCTGCCCGCCGGTCACCTGCTGCCCGCGTCCGGGCCTGCTGCAGAAGCTGAAGGCGCGTCGGGCGTGCCGTAAGGCCGCGCGTTGCGCCCCGAAGGCGTGCTGCGCCCCCGTGGCATGCGCGCCTGCCTGCTGAACCCAAGGGCGGTTCCGAGTTTGCGGCCCTCCTTCCGATCCGGGGCCGGAGCAACCACCTTGAAGATCATCGAGCGGCTCACGGTCATCCCGTGGGCCGCTCGCTTTTCTTGCCGGCCGTCCCGGCGGCTTCATCCGTGGGGAGCGTGCATGGGCTAGCCGGCGGCCATGGCGTCGGCCAGGATGCCTGCGGTCGTCGGGCGCATGACCCGCGGATCGACCGGCTTGCCTTCGAGGAGGCGCTGGCGAACCTCCTTGCCGGAGATGAATACGGGTTTTTCGTCAGGGTGGTTCTCCATGAGGTCGACGCGTCCGACCGACTCGTAATAGGCGGCGAACCCCACCCGAAGGGGCCGAATCCGAAGGTCCCCCTGGAGGCGGTCGAAGATTTCCTGGGCGTCGAAATCGCCCCAGATCGGCGAGCCGTCGTGGTAGGGGGCATCCGCATGCTTCCGCCCGATGATTAGATCGGTGAAGCCGAAGTTCTGGCGGTAGATGGCATGCATGACCGCCTCCTTCGGCCCGCCGTAGAACATCTTGATGTCGAGCCCGAGCAGGATGACGCGGTCGGGCACCGACTCGCCGAGTTTCGCCCAAAGGGCCGGGTCGCTGTCGCCTTCCCCGAGCGCCCGCTGCGCGATCAACGCCTCGTAAGTGTGCATGCGGACGTCGGCGTGGACGTCGTCGCCCTTGGTTTCGCCGATGAGCGGATTGAGGCAGGCGCCGGCGTCCAAATCCTGGCGGAGCAGGCTTTCCAGGCCGTATACCAGCGCGTATTCATGAGCCCGGTGCAAAGGGTTTCGGGTTTGGAAGGCCACGACTCGCTCCCAGCCTTTCTGATGCAGCAACGCGCGGACCTCGCGGGGCGAAAGCACGTATTGTCCGAATTGGGGGTGCTTCGGCTGCGGCAGGACCTCGATCTCGCCTCCGAGCAGGTGGGTCTTGTCGGCATCGGCGGTGAGCACCATGTCGCCGCCGGGGTGGTCGGTGCGGTCGGTCAGGTACACGCGTGCAAGATACTTGCGCTTGTCCCACGGAAAAACGTCCGACACCTGCAGCCGGCCGATCATCTGCCCGGACGCGTTCCGCAGCGCCACGGCAGCGCCCGGGCCCAGTTTTCCGGCAGTTTCCCAGGTGACGGGCAACGCGAGAGGAATGGTCCAGGCGTACAATTTGCCTCCATATTCGATCACTTCCTCGTCGAGCACGCGGTCGTAGGTGGCGGAATCCATCGGGCCGGCCAGAGGGCTCAAACCGCCGTCGCCAAGCCGATAAACGGTGGAAAGATCGGCGTCGGAGACCGGAATCGACGGCAGTTGCCGACATTCAGCCAGAAACGACTCGATTCGGCCGGGCGAGACCGTTCGGCAGACAGGTTCTTCAAGGCCCCCGTGCGGGGGAATCAGGTGGCTCATGGAAACTCCTTGGCGGCGCAATGCCGGTCGCTTTGGTACCAAGTGAATCGGCCAGTATAGATAGCGCCGACGACGAATGCAAGGCAGCTTGGGCGGTGTGCGGAAGCTGGGAATCTGGGCAGGGCTGTCGCGGGCACCTGAGGCATCGGCGGGGTTAGATGTGGTACATCTGTTCGGTGCGGGCGCGGCTGCGGTCGACCAGGTCGCTCAGCGTGATGCGACTGAGCATCTCGCGCTGCACGTTGGTCACCTCGTGCCAAGCCCCGGTCAATACCTTGACGAGTGGCGAATCGGGCCGGGCGGCGGTCTGGTGTTCGTCGGCGGCCGAACCGGCATCGACGGCCTCCATCACCTGGCCCAACGACACCTCCTCGGGTGGCAAAATCAGGCGGTATCCCCCGGCCGCGCCGCGAACGCTATCGACCAGCCCGGCCCCCTTCAGTTGAAGCAGGATCTGGACGAGGAACCTGGGCGGTACACCATGGCGCTCAGCGATATGCCGGATGCGCACCGGCTTGTCCGACCCGTAGCGGTCGGCCAGTTCCAAAATGGCGATGCAGCCGTATTCGGTTCTTGCGGACACCCTCATGATGGGGAACTCCGGTTTAGCAGCTCGTGGCGACAGATAACCCCTCCGCCCCTCGCCCCCACGGCAGCCGAGCCGCGTGGGCAGGAACGGGAGAATACTAAATCTTACGTACGTTAGTGACGAAAGTAAAGTGCTCCGCCGAAAATTCGATCACCCACGCCTCCGGCACCCATCGCTCGACGGCCCGGCGGGCCAGGTTGACCCAACGGGGGCACCGGTCCAGCAACACGCTGTCGGCGGTGGCAACGACGCTGTCGTCGCCAAGGTCGGCCAGGACGGCGTCGGGATCGGCCACCAGCTCGACCTGCCACGACCAACCGTGCCGCGCGGCCGTCTCATGCATGAGCGCCCGAAGCCGGCCGCTGTTCGATACCGGCCGATCCAGCAGCCACACGCACCGGCCGGGCCGCATTTCGGCGATGACCCGGCCGAGAATCTCCAGGGCCGGCAGGGTTTCGGCCACTTTGCGGAAGCTCCCGTGCATGCTGGCCATGTCGCGGAAGATGCCGTCGTACGCGGCCAGGATAACGCCACCGGCCAGGGCCGCCTCCAGCGTGGTGAGCACGTTGTAGCCGTCAACCCACAAGGCCTCACCCGCCACGGCTGGGGGGGAAACCTCCTTGGCGGCACGGCCACGGGCGGCGGCGGCGCTGCAAACCGAACGGGCAACGGCACCGCGCTGCCGTGCCACCAGCGCGTAACGATCGCCGACCAGCTTCAGCGACGAATCCGGCGCGTAACCGCGCGAGAGCAGCCAAGCCAGGTCGGTTGCTGCGGCGCGGAGTCGGGGTAGCGCTTCGGGGGAGAACAACCGGCCGTCTTCAGGATGCGGGCCGCGATGCTTGCGGCGGTCGGGCACGCCTCACCTCTCGTAGCGGCCCATAAGTTCGCCCTCGGCCAGGACGTGGCCTTCGAGCGCGCGCAGCAGCGCCTGCTTGTCGATGCCCGGCTCCAAGCCCAGCGGTGCGTCGAGGGCGTACACCTTGAAGTAGTAACGGTGCGGCCCGCCCGGCGGCGGCATGGGGCCCCGATAGCCGATCGTCACGCCGGACGGCCACGAGTTCTTCCCCTGCAGGGCGCCCGGGGGGTTGTCCAGCCGGGGCTCATTGGGGACGCCTTCCGGCAGCCCCCCGGCGCCGGCGGGAATGCCGTAAATGAGCCAATGGACCCACGGTTCGGGCGTCGGCGCGTCGGGATCGTCGCAGAGGACGGCAATTTCGCGGGCTGCTTCCGGAACGCCCGACCAGGAGAGAGGCGGCGAAAGGTCCTCGCCTTCGCCGGTGTACTTACGGGGAATCTCCTCGCCCTGGCCGAACGCCGTGCTGGTGACTTCGAGTTTCATGGGATCGTCTCCTGGGTAGGTGTTATCCAGTCGTTTACCGGTAAGATGGACATTCCTGTCCGTCGCTAGCCGCACGGGCAGCAATATCCACCCCACACGAACGACGGACAGGAA
>SKJM01000258.1 GCA_007122045.1 Planctomycetales bacterium
AGCACCTCGGCGGGCCAGTGCTCGGGCCGGGCGCCGCGCCCCACTTCCGCCAGTGTCCCCACGATGGCCCGAACCATATTGTACAGGAACCCGTCGGCTTCGATTTTCAGCACCACCCAGTCGTCGCGGCGGCCCGCTTCCGCCGGGGCGGTTGGCGGCGGCTCTTCCCCTGCCCTGCCGCGGCACACGGTCAGGTCGAACACGGTGCGCACGCTGGTCTTGCGTTCGGCGCCGGAGGTCTCGAAGCTTCGAAAGTCGTGCCGCCCGAGCAGGGGCACGGCGGCGCGCTGCATGGCGGCGGCGTCGAGCCGGCCGTAGGGGTAGTGCCAGGCGAACCGGAGGGCAAAGACGTTGCGGACGGCGCCGTCGTGGAGGACGTAGCGGTAGCGCTTGCGCCGCGCATCGCGGATGGGATGGAACGTGGCCGGCGCTTCGGCCGCTTCCAGCACGGCGGTGTCGCGCGGCAGGTTCGCATTGAGCGCCCGCCGGAGCACCTCGCAGCTTAGCGGCGCGTCGGCCGCGAAGGCGACCACCTGCCCGAGCGCGTGAACGCCGGCGTCGGTCCGGCCGCTGGCGATGGTGCGCACCCGCTGGCCGGTCACCTTCTCGATCGCCGCTTCGAGGGCCTCTTGGATGGTGGGCCGGCCGGGTTGCACCTGCCAACCGGCGTAGGCCGTGCCGTCGTAGGCGAGGGTCAGTCGGAAGTGGCGCACTTCCCGGCCTTTGCCCGCAGCAGTTCGGCAATTTGCACGGCGTTGGTGGCCGCGCCCTTGCGGAGGTTGTCGCTGACGCACCAGAAGATCAGCCCGTTCGGGCAGGTCAGGTCCTCTCGGATGCGCCCGATGAAGGTTTCGTCGCGGCCGTCGCCGTTGATGGGCATGGGATAGAGCTTGTTTTCCAGGTCGTCCATCACCTCCAGCCCCGGCGTGGCGGCGAACCGTTCCCGCGCCTCCTCGACGCCGATCTTGCGTTCGGTCTCGACCATGATCACCTCGCTGTGGCAGTTGGAAACCGGCACGCGCACGCAGGTGGCCGAAACCTGGATCGACTCGTCGCCGAGGATTTTCTGCGTTTCCCAGGTCATCTTCATTTCCTCGGAGGTATAGCCCTGGTGCTTGGGGCGGCCGATTTGGGGAATGCAGTTGAAGGCGATCGGGTAGGCGAACTCCTCGTAGTCGTAGGGCTTGTCGTCGAGCTTGGCGCGGGTGCCGCCCAGCAGGTCGCGGGTGCCGCCCACGCCCGCCCCGCTGGTGGCCTGGTAGGTGCTGACCACCACGCGGCGCACGCGCCCGGCGTCGTGCAGGGGCTTCAGGGCCTGGACCAGTTGCGTGGTCGAGCAGTTCGGACTGGCGATGATGCCCCGGTGCGCGTCGACCGCTTCCGGGTTCACTTCCGGGATGACCAGCGGCACGTTCGGGTCCATGCGCCAGTAGGCGCTCTCGTCGATGACCACGCATCCCCGCTCGACCGCCTGGGGCACCAGTTCGCCGGCCACCTCGTCGGGCGTGCTGCTGATGGCCAACTCGACGCCGTCGAACGATTCCGCGCGCAGCTCCTCGACGGCCACCTTCCGGCCGGCGAACTCCAGTTCCTTCCCGACCGACCGGGCCGAGGCGAGGAGCTTGATCGTCCGGTGCGGAAACCGGCGGCTTTCGAGCAATTGGCGAATCAGGGTTCCGACGGCGCCGGTGGCGCCGACGACAGCGATGTGATCGAACACGGGTGTCTCCTGGGGTTCGGTTTCCGGCTGCCGCGCGGCAGCCGGCGCAAGGGGTGGGGTTTGGCCACCATCTTGGGTAGGGTTTGCCGGGCCCACTCCCGACGGCTCGCCCTCCGACCAAGTATGCAAACCTATCAATTATGGGTCTGCAAGCCGCCGGACGCAAGCGGCCGGGCAAAAAAACGGGCTCTTCCGATTCCAGGTGCAGGCCGCGCCCATGTAGCAGGCACACGCCGTTGTGCCGTCCTCCAGCAAAGCAGTCTGCACCGAGAAGCGGAACAGCCGAAAAACGAGGCCCCGCACCGAAACGCGTTCGGCGCGGGGCCGTGGGTGTCTCGCCCGTTGGTCCTTCTGTGGCGGCTCGGGCCATTCCTCGGTAGGGTGGACATTCCTGTCCGTCGCGCATGTCGGGTAGGATGGACATTCCTGTCCGTCGCGCCCCCCCCCGATAGGATCGACATCCTGAACGTCGGAAGTTGACGGACAGGAATGTCCATCCTACGGGCCAACTTCTACGGGCCGACTCTCGCCCGCCCCGGGTCAACGCGCTACCACTGCGAGGCCAGCGTCTGCGCCGGCCGCGCGGGGAACCCGAACGCCACCGACCGGTCCTGGCCGGCAGTGAGGATGACAGTGCGCACGTCCTCGATGATCTTGCCGTCTCGGACCAATTGGGCCCGGATTTCGTACGTGTAGCTGTAGCCCGGTTGCAAGCCGTATGATACGAACTGCCGCCGGCTGCCGGTGCTCTGCGTGACGAAATCGTTGACAATCACCCGGGCGTCGTGCGGCACCCAAACGGTCAGCAACCCGCTGTTGCCGGGCTTGGGCACGTAGGTGGTGCCGGGCTGGTTCGGCTCCGGGGGGTCGAAATCGAAATCGGGAACCGCCGCCGGCGGCACGGCTGGGGCCGGCTCCTCGGGAACGAGTGGCACGGCGGGCTCCGGAATCGGTTGCGGCTGGGGAATGGCCGGCTCCGGATCATCCGGCTCCGGAATGAGAATGTCGGGAACCTCCGGCTCCGGGATGGGCGGCATCGGAACGAGCGGCTCCGGGATCTCCGGTTCGGGTTCCCGCGGCGCCGGCTCCGGCTCGACCCTCGGGACCACGCGGGGCGCAACAACCACCGGGGTGTACCCCACCGGGTAATCATAGGTGACGATCGGCATCGTCCAGCAGCCGTAGTGCCACCGATACCGGCCGAACAACAGGCGGCGCAAGGGCCCCGGTCGATAGCTGAGGTAATAGCCGCACGTCGTGTACCCGCACGGATCGTAGTAGTGCGTCGCCGTGTACGTCGGAACGCTGTAGGACGCGTAGGCTGTGGGTCGGCAGCCACCCCACGCCCAGCAGGCATCGGCCTCCATCGCTCCTCCGGTCCAGGCCGCCGCGGCAACGGCGCCGATCAACAGCAGCTTCCACAAAGGTCGAAACATGGCCACTCCCCCTTTTGTAAAGGTCTAACGGTTCGAGTCAAACACCTCTTATTCTAGCATAGCAAGCGTGCTGGAGAATTCAAGCACCCTGGGCGAAATAGGGCAACTTTGTTAACGAAGGCGACCTGGAGCAGGCTCCTGTGGCCCGCTCCAGGTCGCGCATCCCGCGCAGGCGGCCCCCCCGACGGCCCAGTCCGAACGACCAGGACGACCGAGCCGACTGGCCCAAGGACCTGCCGACAACGATCCCCCCTGGCCGACGTGGCCGGGCAACGGCCCGCAGGCGCCGCTCTGCTACGCCCTGGTCAGAACCGAATGTGGACGCCGACGCCGGGTACCCGGATCCGAACCCCACCATGCGGGTGGTGGAAGTGATGGAAATGACGGACCGGCGGACGCCCGAAATGCGGGTGAACCCGCGAGCGCCTCCGGCCACGATCATCGATCCTCACGCGGGCTCGGCGGCCACGATCATCGATCCTCACGCGGGCCCGGCGGCCGCGATCGTCGATCCGCACGCGGGTCCGGCCCCGGCGGCCGCGATCGTCGATCCTCACGCGGGTTCGACCACGAGAACTCACCGGGGTAACGGCAAAGTCCTCCCCCTCACCAGCCACTGCGAAGTGGATGTTGTCGAGGGGTGGGCCGGGATGGCTGGCTTCGGCCGGCTGTACCGAGGCGATCACCATGACCGCCGCGGCCAGTAGCGTTGCAATTGCGTATCGCATGATATTGCTCCTTTCCTTACTTGGGAATTGGAAAACGCAAATGCCACATTTATCTCTGTTGCAAATACCATACCCAAGTTGCCGCACCGGAGCGTAACTTCCTTGTCAGGAACGATTTGCGGCGTCCAAACCGGCCATCCCCGACGAAAAGCGGCCAACCAAGAATGTCGTCAATGTGACGAGAGAA
>SKJM01000097.1 GCA_007122045.1 Planctomycetales bacterium
CAGCGATGCCATGGCGGCGGCGGCGGCCGGCGGCGACATGGCCGCCGAGAAGACGAAGCCCGGGGTGGTGTACTTCAGGTATTCGATCAGGGCCGCGCTGCCGGCGATGTACCCGCCGCCGGAGCCCAGCGCCTTGCTGACCGTACCCATCCAAATGTCGACGTCCGCGCGCGGCACGCCCCCGCAATGTTCGGCAATTCCCCGGCCGGTGGCCCCGATCGTGCCGATCGAGTGCGCCTCGTCGATCATCAGCAGGGTCTTGTGCCGCTTGGCCACCTCGACGAAGCGGGGCAGGTCGGGGGTGTCGCCGTCCATGCTGTAGACCCCTTCGATGGCGATCAGCACGCGGCGGTAGTCGCCCCGGTAATCGCGCAGCAGTTGGTCGGCCGCCTGCCAGTCGTTGTGCGGGAAGGGGCGCCGCCGGGCACCGGAAAGGATGCAGCCCTGGATGATGCTGTTGTGCGCCAGCCCGTCGTGCAGGATCAAGTCGCCGGGGCCGAACAGGTGCCCGATGACCGTCTCGTTGGTGGCATGGCCGCCGAACAGGCACAGGGCCGCTTCGGTTCCCAGGAATTGGGCGATCTCCTGTTCCAGTTCGCGGTGGAGCACCTTCTCGCCGCCCACCAGCCGGCTGGCCGAGGCGCTGGAGCCGTACCGGTCGACGGCCTCCTTGACGGCCGCGGCCACCCGCGGATCGCCCGAGAGGCACAAGTAATTGTAGCTGGCGAAGTTCACCACCTCGCGCCCGCCCAACCGGGTGACGTGCGTAGTGACCGCTTCGAGCGGGTTGAAGAAGGGGTTGCGCAGGCCGGAAAACTCGAGCATTCCCAGGCTTTGCTTCAGCCGCACGTATTCCGGGAACTGTTCGATGCGGTAGTGCTCCGGCGGTACGTCGGCCGGGGCGGCGCGGCGCTTCTTTTCGCGGGGCTGCGCCCCGAGGTACTTCTCGACCGCGGCGATGACGTCGTTGGCCGTTTCGAGATCGGGCAGGACGTCCTCGGGAAACCGGCCGCCGAACCGTTCCTCGAGGCCGGCGAGGATCTCCATGCGCTGCAGCGAATCGAGGCCGGTTTCGACGATCGGCGTATCGAACGTCAGCCCGGCCACCCGCTCCTTCCCCACGCGGCGGATTTCCTCGAGGACCACTTCGGCCACTCGCTTGCGAGCGCCCACGCCCCGGTCGGCGGTCAGACGCAGGTCTTCCGACTCGGCGGCGGCCGGAGCCGCGGCGGCCTTCCGATCGGCGGCGCGGACCACCCGCCCGACCGCCTCCCCGTAGGCTTCCTCGGCGCGCCACTCGCCCACGATGTCCAGGGTGCCGTTCAGGTAGCCTTCGCGGCACGCGTGGCGCTGAATCTTGTTGCTCGAGGTCTTCGGCACGCTGCCCGCCCGGATCAGCACGATCACGTCGACGCTCAGCTCGTGCTCGGCGGCGACGGCGCGGTGAATGGCCTCGCAAATGGTCTCCAGGTCGGCCGTCTTCCGCCGCTCCACCTCGTGGACGACCACGAGCTTTTCGCGCCCCTCCTCCTCGACCGTGAAGGCCGCGCCCGAGTCGGGCCGCAGCCGGGGGTGCGCCTCCTGCACGGTGCGCTCGATGTCTTGCGGGTAATGGTTCACGCCGTGGACGATGATCAGGTCCTTCAGCCGCCCGGTGACGAACAACTCGCCTTCCAGCAGGAAACCGAGGTCGCCGGTGCGCAGGAAGGGCCCTTCGCCGGTGTCCTTGAGCGTGGCCTGGAACGTCGCCTTCGTGGCCTCGGGCCGCCGCCAGTAGCCCATCGCCACGCTCGGCCCGTGGACCCAGATCTCGCCGACCTGGCCCGGCGGGCAGCGGGTGAGCGTGTCGGGGTTGGCAATGACGATCTGCTGGTCGGGCAGGTTCTGCCCGCAGCCGACCAGGGCCCGAACCCCCTCATCGTCGGGCTCGGCGTCGACCACCCGACCGGCCACCAGCGACCGGGCCTCGAAGGTCCGAATCACGGGCGGCTGGTCCACGTAGCCTCCCGACACCATGAGCGTAGCCTCAGCCAGCCCGAAGCAGGGGTAGAAGGCCTCGCGGCGGAACCCGCAGGGACCGAACACCTCGCAGAACTGCTCGATCGTCTCGGCCCGGACCGGTTCGGCGCCGTTGAATGCGGTATCCCAACTACTCAGGTCGAGGGTCTCGCGTTGCTCGGGCGTAATCTTCCGGATGCACAGGTCGTAGGCAAAGTTGGGTCCCCCGCTGGTGGTGGCCCCGAACCGCGTGATGGCCGCCAGCCAGCGGTATGGCTTCTGCAAAAAGCTCATCGGCGACATCAGCACGTTCGGCCTGCCCGCGTAAAGCGGCTGCAAAATGCCGCCGATCAGCCCCATGTCGTGGTAGCTCGGCAGCCAAAACACGCCGTTCTTGCTCCGCGTGTGTTCGAAACCATAGGCAATCAGGGCCGAGTTGTGCATCAGGTTGGCGTGGGTCAGCATGACCCCCTTGGGAGTACCCGTCGACCCCGACGTGTATTGGAGAAAGGCCAGGGTGTTGCCATGGACCTCGGGCGAGTCCCAGTTGTCTTCCATACCGGTGGGTACATTGCAGGTGGCCAACCAGGTGAGTTCCTTCAGATGCGGAGTCTCGTCAATCAGCGGCTCCACGCGGTTGAGCACCGTGTCGGTCGTCAGCGCCACCTTGGCTTCCGCATCGTCGGCGATGGCTTGAATGCGGGCGAGCGACCGGTTGCGGCGCGGGGGATAGACGGGCACGGCCACCACGCCGGCGTACAAGCATCCGAAAAAGGCTGCGATGAACTCCAATCCCGCCGGATAAAGCAGCAGGGCGCGCTCCCCCTCCATCCCCCATTCCTGCATCCAGGCGGCGATTGCCCGCGCTTGCCGGTCCAACTCCTTATAGGTCAGCTCGACTTGCTCGTACTCGCCATCGACCAGGTAGATGAACGCGGTGGCGTCGGGTTGGCAGCGCGCGCGCCGCCGCAAGAGCTGCACGAGGGTCGAAGGGCCAAAGAAAGTGCCGGGTAATTGATCCTGATGCACGACGGTTGAAACTCCCCGCTGGACGGAACCGCCGGTAGCCCAACCGATCTCCTTTCCAACGGACACCGGAGAGATTACCAACTCTGGGCATTTTAACAAAACATTTCACCCAATGCAAATGGAGATACGCTACCGAACAAATATCCCTTTTATGGGGGGCACGGCGCGGCGAAGGGAACGGCCATCTTCCTCGGTGACAACGGTTGGGCGATCGGGTCGATTCCCCCCTGCCGCGCCAAGGGAAACAGTGCCGCGGGAACGGGTCCCCTAACCAACTCGGAAACCGGGCTACCTTCCCGGAAGAAAAACCGGCCGTTCCGGCAAACTCTGCCTGTTCGGCATATTCGCCCTCCAGTCCGTCCAAGGGACGATTCCCGAACGGCCGCCACCGGCGCACCGCGGGCCGAGCGGCGGGGCGGTGCTTGCCGACTACTCCCGCACCGGCTCCGGCGTGGTGATGTACAAATAGTCGCCGATCGGCCGCCCCATGGCCCGAAGCTGCTCGTGCGTGACCGTGATGGGCCGCGAGACGGCCCGCTCCTCGGGCGTCAACCGCACGTCGCCGCTCTCGGAGAACACCACAATCCGGTCCGACGGGTCGCCGAGCCGCCGGCGCACGCGGCCGGGCATCCCCAGCCCGTACGAAACGTGCCCCACGCCGCAAATGACCACGGCCATCCGGTCCTTGCCCGCCGGCGATTGGAGAAACTGCGTCAGCGCATGGGCCATGTGTTCGTCGCGTGCGATTTGGGCCTCGATCATCGGCCTCAGCCGCTCGGGCGTCGCAGCCATGTGAACTTGCATGTAGATCCCCAACAGCCGCTCGTAGGGCTCGTCGTCGAGCACCATGTCGGGGGGCAGTTGCCCCCGCAATTCCAGGGGAAGCTGCGCCACCCCGCCGCCGCGCGCCACCTGCCGGATGGTCTCCGCCCGAGCGTTCAGCGCCACGAGCGGGGCGCCGGCCTTCCGGGCAGCTTCGAGCACCGGGCGGTACTGCTCGTAGTTCGGCCAACGGGCGGCCCAGCCGGTCGCCTCGGCAAG
>SKJM01000453.1 GCA_007122045.1 Planctomycetales bacterium
AACCGCCTGAAGGCGACACTCCAACCCAGGAGGCTGTGCCCGGAAACGGAAACACGCGTTCGCGGCGAAAATGGAACGGTCTCCTTCGACCGGGCCCGTTCATGGAGGGAACAACGATGGCGAAGAGTGGAAACCACCGGCCGCCGGCCCCGTTTCGGTTCCAAGTGGGCGACCGCGTTCGCGCGAAGCCCGGCACCCGGGATCCGGAGTTTGACGACATCCCTCTAGGGGGCTGGGCTGGAACCGTCACGGAGGTCGACCGCTACGGCATGCTCACTGTTGTCTGGAGCGACGAAACCCTGGCGAACGTCCACCCGGTCTATAAGAAGCGGTGCATACGCGACGGGGTCTTCATCGAAAAATGCTGGCTGGAAGAGGCCGATCTGGAGCCGGACCCCGGCGGGCCGCTTCGCATGGAACAGCCCCAGGCCATTACGCCCAGGCCGCTGTCGAAAAAGGAACCCGACGACCGGGTTCGCATGGTCTTCGGCCTCACCAGCGACGAGCTGCTGCCACAGCCGGACGACGAATCGTTGGAAACCTACTACGGCTACCTCCTCGAGCGCCTGCGATTTCCATTCCCGGCAGAGTACGACGACTACTCGCTTTTCGAGCCACGGGCTGCCGAACGGGTCAAAGTGACGGGGCTGGCGGGTGACGACACGTGGGACCGGGAGGATGGAATCCTCTGCGAGGTGCGCACCCAAAGGGGACGCGCTTGCCTGCCGCTGGCGAACCTGCGAGCGCGCCGTTCCGGCCCGAACTTCCGGCTTGTCGACGACTATACCGCCTGGTTTCGCGGCGAGTTGGCCTGGGAGGAAGACGAGGATGAGGAGAATGACTATGAGTATGAGGACGAGGATGGATATGAGCGTGACGACGAGGTCGGCTACGACGAGCGGGTCGCCCACGGTGATGCCCGAATCGAGCCGGCCGAAGCGTTCCTCCGGCAGGCTGCCGGCGCGTCGCGGTTCGAACTGGCCGTGGGCATCATCGCGGTGGCTCTGACCTTGGCGCCGATGGGCGCCCTGATAGGCTCGGCGGTCGCCGCCATGAATTGGGCAATGTGGGGCGCCGTCAACGGCGCCGTCTTGTTCGGTCTGTTTTGCGCCGTGGTGTTGCGGGCGAACATCGATCGTTCGCATTCTCGGATTGCGCCCAGGTATCAGAGGATCTTCAGCAGGGCTGCCGCCGCCTTGGCCGCCGCCCTGTATGGCGCCGTGGTGGGCGTCATGGTGGTGGCATGGGCGGGAACGCTGGCCGGTGCGCTGGCCGGATACCTGATCAAACGGCGCTGGGGCAGGTCTCGAATCATTGCCCTCGGCAACGTCGTCGGGCGCATGGCCGCCTGTGGCGTCGTTGCTCAGGCGGTCTACCTCAGCCCCGCCCGGGCAGTCGCAGGGCTCCTGATCGGCGCCGCGGCGGGCGCGCTGGCGGCATTGCCCACGATGCTGGTCGCCCGCCTCGCTACCAGGGTCCTCCTGCGAGATGGCGCGGGAAATGGCGTCAACGCTTGAGGAAGCTCGGCGAAATCCACCGTCTGCCACCGGCGCACCGACTGATCTTGCGTGATTCAAGCTTTGACCCGGAGCCTCCACTTTACCCGCCTCATGTTCCTCTCTCTCCCCGGCAAAGCTCCTGCCATCGTGCGACACGCGGGTCGCGCCGTCCAAACATTTCCGTCAATTGCGCTTCGACCCAAGAGTCGTCCAGTGCGCTTCCTTGCGTGCGAAGGATCTGCCGAATATCGACGAGGTCCTTCTCGCGAAAGAACATCATCTTGAACACCACGAGCGACTCGGCGTCCCATACCATGACGGGTTGCCCTTCCAGGTCGACGCGTCTTCGTCGCCGGCGTGCAACGTCATAGAAGCGGTTGATCGGCAGAAACACGTCGATGCGAAACCCGGAGTACTTGCCTCGGCAGAATCCGTGGTCGCCGATCATCCGGGCAGCTTCCGTGGCCGCCACTTCGCAGCCAATCTCTTGCAGAAGCCGGATGCATTCGCCGGGGCGTTCCGCGGAAAGGAACAAGGTCAAATCGACATCGATGGTTCCACGCGGCATACCCCAGTAACCTAAGGCAATGGCACCGCCCAGCGCGTACGACTGGCCACGTTCCTCCAAGGCGGCGGCCAGTTGCCGGGCTACGTCGACCACATCGTTAGGAGCGTCGGGACTGGGCATGTTGGCGTGCCTGGTTGCGGAGAAAATTCCACGTCGATTCGGGCCACGGCTCTTCGGCCGGCGGGGGAAGCCCGGCCGCCGCGCGGCTGCGGTCCAGTCGGGCGGCGGCGCGGCACGCCATGGCAAGCAACCGCCCGCGCTCCTCCAACGACATGCCGCGAAGCCGCTCCACCTCGTCCCGCTCGATCTCCTCCGGCTCGCATGGTATGCGACCGTGAGGACCACCGGCCGAGTTGCTTGCGTCTTGCGGCAAGGAGGGGGTGTCGGAATCCATGGCAGTTTCCATTGGGAACACCGGGGCAAACCACCCTATTTTACTCGACTTTCCGCCGCGACCGATCCAGGAACGCCTACGCTTCCGCGTCCATGATCGGGTACCTCCTCGGCTAGGGGGCGGCGGCCGCCGCGGCCGGTTGGGCCTCCTCGGCGGCGGCCAGCAGTTGGGCCATGGCTTCCTCGGCGGCGGCGCGGGCGGTGCGGCGGATCAGGCGGCGGTCGGTGTGGTCGCCGAACTCGTACGTGACCGAGGCGATGCCCAACTGCCGCTGCCCCCAACGCTGCGCCAGGGGCCGCCCGCTCCCGGTGGCTTGGCGGCGCACGCGGTAGTCGGGCAGCCGCGCGTCGAGCCCGTCCAGCCAGCGGTTCACAAACGCCGGCGGGAAATACTCGGCATCCTCCGCCGGCGTGTAGAACACGTCGTGGCGGGTCGAGTGGAAATCGAGCAGCAGGTACGGCCGCCAGCCTCGCTCGTCGCGGTAGTGGACGACGGCGTCGCGTACGGCCCGGGTTTCCGGCTGCTTGAAGGGCCCCCAATCGCGGTTGAGGTCGACCCCCGCCACGTTGTGCCGCCAATAACCGGCCGAAACGCCATCGGGGTTGAGCAGCGGAAACAGCAGCACGTGGAAGCGGCTGCGGAACGCCACGGCCGTTTCGTCATCCTCGAGCAGCCGCTCGACGAAGTGCACCAGGCCCAGCGTTCCGGTCACCTCCGGCGGGTGCTGGCGGCCGAGGAGGATTACCAAGTGGGGCTCGTCGGAGGCCGAGATGAGCAATTCGTGGACGGCTGCCCCGCGGATCGAGCGGCCGGCCACGCGCCGGGTCACCTCGTCATGCTCGGCGATGCGGTCCATCCAGGCCTCCAGCCGCGGCGTGTTCCACAGTTCTTGCGCAGCCACCCAAAGCGGTTCCGGCCCCACGTCCAACCGCAGCACGGCCTGCCCGCGTCCCGGCTCGTAGTCGGCCGGGTCGATCGGGCGCCACGCCAGGCCGTCGCGGCTGAGCTTGGGAGGGTAGCGATGGCGCCCACCTCGGTAGCTCAGCCGGACGGTGATCCGCCGGGGCCGCTCGGCCGTCAACTGGAAGGCGTACCAGGCGGAATTGTTGATGGGCGTATTCTCCGGGCGGATCACCACCTCGATCGAATCGGCATCCTCCGCCGCCGCTTCGGCTGCGCCCGCCCCGTCGAAGTCGGCCGCGACGATCACGTCGCTGCGTTCGAACCGCCACACCCGCGGCCGGGCCTCTTCGCCGGCGGCCGGCGGCCGAACCATCGGTCCCACGGCAACCAGCGCCCAAAAGCCCAACAGGCGCATCAGGGCGAGCGGCGGCAGGCGCAAGCGAAACGGGCGGGCTTTCCGGAACTTCGGGCTTCCAGCCGGTCCCGGGGGCCCCGTTTCATCGAATGGTGCCGTTGAAGTGCTTGGCGCCATGGGAGGTCTCCTCATTCCAGGTGCTAAGCCGCAAGGGGGGCCATGCCGGGCGGCCCCCACAACGATCTACCAGTATGGCAGCAGCTTCGGCAATTGCAACCCGAGGTGTGGCAGGGGGCCATGTTGCCGGCCGGAAGGGACCGTCGCAGTCTCGCGGCTCAGCGGTTCGT
>SKJM01000418.1 GCA_007122045.1 Planctomycetales bacterium
CGAGGTGGCGATGCGCCTGGGAGTGGACCCCAAGCAGGCCGACCAGATCGTCCGCGGCTCGGTGGTGCTGCCGCACGGCATCGGCCGCACGCTGCGCGTGATCGTGTTCGCCAAGGACGACAAGGCGGCCGAGGCGGCGGAAGCCGGAGCCGACGAGGTGGGCGGCGAGGAACTGGCCGCCCGCATCAAGGACGGATGGCTCGACTTCGACGTCTGCATTGCCGCCCCGGACATGATGGGCCTGGTAGGGCCGCTGGGCCGGGTGCTCGGACCCCGCGGCCTGATGCCCTCCCCCCGCGCCGGAACGGTGACGCCGGAGGTGGGCAAGGTGGTCCAGGAGTACAAAGCGGGCAAGGTCGAATTCCGCAACGACTCCGGAGGAATCGTCCATGCCGTTGTCGGAAAACTCAGCTTCGACGAACCGAAGCTGGTGGAGAACATCCGGGCCTTCATGAACTACGTGACGGGACTGCGCCCGGCCGCCGTGAAGGGCCAGTACATCCGGGGAATCGCGATCAGCGCGACGATGAGTCCCAGCGTGCGCGTCCTGGCCGCCTGAGGGAAATCACCATGAGCAAATACGTCAAGAAACTGATTACCGAGGACCTTCGTCAACGGCTGGCCGGCGTCCACGACGCCCTGCTGGTCAGTGTGGTGGGCCTCGACGCGAACGCCGACAACCGCCTCCGCGCCGAACTGTCGAGCAAGGACATCCACCTCCTGGTGGTCAAGAAGAGCCTGGCCGCCCGGGCAGCCGACGGCACCCCCCTGGCGCCGATGTTCGACGGCGTGGCCGGCTCGGCGGCCGTTTGTTGGGGCGGGCAGGACATCGTGGCCCTGGCGAAGGAAGTCGTGCGGCTGGCCAAGAGGGACGAGTACAAGGCCTTCGAGGCCCGCGGCGGCGTGCTCGACGGCGAGCGGCTCACGGCCGCGCAGGTGGAGCAGGTGAGCAAGTGGCCCACCCGCGAGGAGCAGCTAAGCATCCTCCTCGGCCAAGTGCTGGCCCCGGGGGCCCGGTTGGCGAGCCAACTCGTGTCGGCCGGCGGGGCATTGGCCAGCCAGATCGAGCAGAAGGGCGAAGAAGGGGAGGCCTGACGGGAGGGCGTCCCGCCTCGCTCGACTCGTGCCGGGAAACGACGCGTCCGGTCGAAGCCGCGAAGGATTCCCGCGCAGCCCGTCTGAGACGGGATTATTATTACGAACCATCACTATCCGTGGACCCATCCATGTCGGCGGGCGCCGTTTTTTGCCAGAAGCGGCGGCCGCCCATCGACGCCAAGTTGAGAAAGGACCCCAATAATCATGGCAACAGACACCGCAGTGGAATACTCCGAACAGACGAAAGAACTGGGGGAGAAAATCGTCGAGTTGACGCTCAAGCAAGCGAAGGAACTCAGCGACTACCTGAAGGACGTGCACGGCATCGAACCGGCGGCCGGCGGCGGCGTGATGATGGCCGGCCCCATGCCGGGCGCCGAAGCCGGCGCCGAGGCGGCGGCGGAGCCGACCGAGTTCGACGTGGTCCTCGAGGGCTTCGGCGAGAAGAAGATCGGCGTGATCAAAGAGGTCCGCGCAGCGACCGGTTTGGGGCTGAAGGAAGCCAAGGAACTGGTCGAGAGCGTCCCTTCGAAGGTCAAAGAGGCCATTTCGAAAGAGGATGCCGAGGCCCTGAAGACCAAGTTAGAGGAGGCCGGCGCGACGGTTTCGATCAAGCCGGCGGGCTGAGCATTTCCGCACCCATCGTTCAGGTTTTCCGGTCTCGACCGCGCCGGGGCGGACCCGTTGTCCGCGCCGGCAGTCGAGCCCCTTTCCCTTTCGCATCGGAGGAGCTAGACGCCCGATGGCAATTCCGGCCCAACGACGGCAACAACCGGAGCAGAAGCGGCATTTCGGCAGTCTTCGGCCGTTGTACGCCGTCCCCGATCTGACGGACATCCAGACGCGAAGCTACGAAGCGTTTTTGCAATACGAAACCCTTGCGGCCAACCGGCAGGATCAGGGGATCGAGGGCGTTCTGCGCGAAATCTTTCCTGTGGAAAGCTACGACAAGACGCTCCAGCTCGAGTACGTCAAGTACGAATTGGGAAAGCCCCGCTACGAGCCCGATGAATGCCGGCAGCTTCGGCTGACGTACGGGCGGCCCTTGCGGGTGTGGCTCCGTTTGACCAAGGAAGAACCGGTCGAAGAAGAGGTGTACCTGGGCGACATGCCCATCATGCTCGGCGGCGGCGAGTTCATCATCAACGGGGCCGAACGCGTGGTGGTTTCCCAGCTTCACCGTTCGCCCGGCATCGACTTCGTCCTGGAAGCCGAGGGGGGCAGCGAGCGGAAGCTGCACAGTTGCCGGGTCATCCCCGAGCGGGGGAGCTGGATCGAGCTGAACGTCACCCGGAAGGAGACCTTCGTCGTCCGAATCGACCAGAGCGGCAAGTTTTCGGTGATGACGCTGTTACGCGCCATGGACCCGAAGTTCAGCGAGAGTGCCGGCCTGCTCCGCACGTTCTACGCGACGCGCACGGAGCCCATCGCCGGGGGGCGCAGCGCCCCCAGCATCGAAGGGAAACTGGCCGTCGGGGACGTCGTCTATCCGGCCGAAAGCGAACGCGCCGGGGAGATCATCGTCGAGTGCGGGCACAAGATCACCAAGAATCTGGCCGAGTTGATCTGCACTTCGGGCATCGAGGAAATCGAGGTCATGGATGCCCCGAAGAATCCGCTCTTGATCAACGCCCTTGCCGACGACGCCACGAGCAGCCACGAAGAGGCCCTGCTTCGGATCTACCAGCGGCTGCGGCCGGGCAATCCTCCCCAGTTGGAGAAGGCCAAGGCCCTCTTTCAGGAGAAGTTCTACGACACCAACCGCTATCGGCTGGGGCGGGTCGGCCGTTTCCGGATCAATCGCAAGCTGGGAACCGATATTCCGGAAGACGAAATGACCCTCCGAGCGGACGACCTCATCGCCGCGATCCAGTATCTGGTCCGCCTCCGCGACGGCGATCCGGAAGCCTTTGTTGACGACATCGACCACCTGGGCAACCGCCGGGTGCGGACCATTGACGAGTTGGCCTCCGACGAGCTGCGCAAGGGCTTTCTGAAGCTTCGCCGCACCGTGCAGGAACGGATGAGCCTCAAGGACGTCGAAGACATGACGCCGCGGAGCCTGGTCAACCCGAAGAGCATCTCGGCGGCCATCGAGTACTTCTTCGGACGCGGCGAGCTTTCGCAGGTGGTCGACCAGACGAATCCCTTGTCCATGCTCACCCACGAGCGGCGCCTCAGCGCGTTGGGGCCGGGGGGACTGAACCGGAAGCGGGCGGGCTTCGAGGTGCGCGACGTGCACATCTCCCACTATGGCCGCATCTGCCCCATCGAAACGCCCGAAGGCACCAACATCGGCCTGATTTCCAGCTTGGCCATTTACGCCGGGGTGGACGAATACGGCTTCCTCGCGGCCCCCTACCAGAAGGTCGAGGACGGGAAGTTGACCGACGCGGTGGAATGGTTGCGGGCCGACCAGGAGCACGAGGCCGTCCTGGCCCCGGCCGACGCGCCCATGCAAGACGGCTCGCTGGTCGGCGAGCGGCTCATCGCCCGCCACCGCGGCGACGTCCTTATGGTGCCGATTGACCGCGTGCAGTACATCGACATTGCCGCATGCCAGATGGTGGGGGTTTCGGCCGGACTCATCCCCTTCCTCGAACACGACGACGCCAACCGCGCCCTGATGGGCGCCAACATGCAGCGGCAGGCCGTCCCCCTGCTGGTCACCGAGCCGCCGCTGGTCTCGACCGGCCTGGAAAAAGACGCCGCCCGCAATTCCAGCATGATCGTCCGGGCCCGCCGCAACGGCACCGTCACCTACGTCGACGCCAACCGCATCGAAATCGGCGGCGACATCTACCCGCTGCGCAAGTTCGTCGGACTGAACGAGCGCACGTGCCAGAACCAGAAGCCGATCGTCCAGCCGGGCCAGAAGGTCAAGGCGGGCGAGATCATTGCCGACGGCTCGTCGACGCTGCAGGGCGAACTTGCCATCGGGCAGAACGTGCTCGCCGCGTTCAACA
>SKJM01000347.1 GCA_007122045.1 Planctomycetales bacterium
CCGCCGTTGAAGCGGAGGGTGGACATGTTGCCGCCGGGGGCCTGGGTGGTGACGGCCTGCACGCTGGTCGTGCCGCCGTTGAGGTTCAGCGACGAGTTGGTGTTCAACATCACCAGGGAATAGTAGCGGCCGGCGTTGTTCTCGTGGCTCTGGGCGAAGAAGCTCCCGGCGTTCACCGTCAGGGTGCCGACAAAGCCGGCGTTCGCCCCATTATTGCCCGTGCTCGAGAAACTGCCGCCGTCGACGACGAGCGTGGTGCCGGGGTGGGCGAACAGAATCTGGTTGCCCACCGTGCCGGTGAGGCTGATCGAACTGCCGGTCTCCAGGATCAGGGTGGCGGTGTTCTTCAGCCCCATGGCTCCATTGTATGGGGCGACGGCCCCGGAGAACGTCATCGTTCCCGTGCCGCCGACCGAAAGCCCCCTGGTGCCACTCGGGCCGGTTATGCTCAGATTATTGGCAAGCGAAGCATTGCCCTGGACGACCAGATTGGTACCGGCGCTGTGCGTGTCGGGAGCGGCGCTAAGCGTGAGCGTATCGCCTGTGAGGCTGTAACCGTCGGCGTTGAACATGAGCCGCGTGGCGCGGACCGCGCCGCTGAGGTCAACGGTGCCGCCGGTCCCTTCGAAGACGGCGTCGTCCCAATCGGCCCAGGTGAGGCCGTACGGCCCGCCGCTGGCACTACCCCAGTTGGCCGTGCCGCCGGTGTCCCATGTTTTCGTGGTGCCCTCGCCGTCGAAATAGCGCACCGCAGACTCCGCGGGGCTGCACAGGAACAAGCCGATGCATGCCAGGAGGCACGCAACGACTACTATCGGAATACATTTTCTGGAACTCATGGCCGGTGCTCCTGCGACTTCTCGCGATACCGAAACCTGACCCGACAAACAATGGAACGCAGCCTCCCGAACGACCCTTCACGCCAAGCGGGGATGGGTTCAACTATCGATTATACCAAGCGGCTCCGGGCAATGCACGCAAATTGGCGGGGTTGGCGGGAATTTTCGCCGGGGGCCGACCCCCCTGAAAGGAGTTGCTGTCCTGGTGACGACGGGTCTCGCGCGGTTCTTCGGGCCGCCGAGGCCGGCGTGCCGCCTTGACACCGGGGGCAGCCCTGGACGAAACTGAACGGTAGCAAGGTACCGCGAACGCTCCACGGCATACGAAGGCACAACCAATGGTTTCTCTTACGGTCAAGGCAATCAGGGCGGCCCTCTTGCCGGCCCTTCTTCTGGCAATTGCGGCGGCGCCCCGCACGGGCGCGGCGCAGGCGCCCGCCCACGAGCGGGCGCCCAATATCGTCCTCATCGTGGCCGACGACCTCGGGTACTCCGACCTGAGCTGCTTCGGAAGCGAGATCTCGACGCCCAACATCGACCGGCTGGCCAGCGACGGGCTGCGGTTTACACAGTTCTATAACTGCGGGCAGGACTCGCCCACCCGGGCGGCGCTGCTGACCGGCCTCTACCCGCACCAGGTGGGGGTGGGGCACTCGACCACCGACTACCGGCAGCCCGGCTACCGCGGCAACCTCAGCCGCGACGCCGCCACCCTGGCCGAACTGCTCCAGCAGGGCGGCTACCAGACCATGATGGTGGGCAAATGGCACCTGACGCCCCACGTGGCGCCGGAGGGCCCCAAGCACACCTGGCCGGTCAACCGCGGCTTCCAGCACTTCTACGGGACGATCCACGGGGCGGGCAGCTACTTCGCGCCGATCACGCTGTGCCGAGGCGCCAATTTCGTCGAGGAAAAAGACCCCGACTTCTACTACACCGACCGGATCGCCCAACATGCCGGCACGTTCATCGAGCAGGCCGCCCGCGGCAAGAGACCCTTCTTCCTGTACGTGGCGTTCACCGCCCCCCACTGGCCGCTGCACGCGCCGGCCGAGGCGATTGCCCGCCAGCGGGCCCGGTACGCCGCCGGCTGGGAGCAGGTGCGCAACGACCGCTTCCGGCGCATGCAGGGCCTGGGCATCGTCAAGCCGCAGTGGGAACTGCCGCCGCTCGACGAGCGCATCGGCCCGTGGGAAACCAACCCGCTGCGCAACTGGCAGCAGCGGCGGATGGAGGTGTATGCGGCCCAGGTCGACCTGATGGACCGGGCGGTGGGCCGCATTCTGGAAAGCCTCCGCCAGATGGGCGCCGAGAAGAACACGCTGGTCATATTCCTCTCCGACAACGGCGCCTCGGCCGAAGAGGTCATGCCGAACTGGCGGGGGACGGGCATTCCCGAGAAGACGCGGGCCGGCCGGACCGTGCAGGTGGGCAACCGGCCCGACATCCTTCCCGGCGGCGAAGACACGTACCAGAGCTACGGCCTGGCCTGGGCGAACGTCAGCAACACGCCGTTCCGGCTTTCCAAGGGCCACGTACACGAGGGCGGCATCGCCACCCCGCTGATCGTCCGCTGGCCGGAAGTCGTCCGCCACGGCGGGCGGATGACCGAGCAGATCGGCCACGTGATCGACGTCGTGCCCACCTGCCTCGAAGCGGCCCGAATCCGCTACCCCTCGGCCTACCGCGGCCGCGACCTGCCGCCGCTGGAGGGCCGCAGCTTGCTGCCCATCCTCCAGGGCGAAACCCGCCCCGACGCCAGGCTGTACTGGGAGCACGCGGGCAACCGGGCGGTGCGGGAGGGCAGGTGGAAGCTCGTCGCCCGGCACGAGGGCCCGTGGGAACTGTACGACATGGAGGCCGACCGCACGGAAACGACCGACCTCGCCTCGCGGTTTCCCGACGCGGTGCGCCACGTTTCCGAAAGCTACACGGCCTGGGCGCGGCGCAACAACGTGCTTCCCTGGCGCGAATGACGCTGCCGCTTCTTCAGTGAGCCCCGTTGGAGTCCCGGCTTCAGCCGGCCCGCAGAAACCGCCTTCCCCGGCGCGAATGACGCTGCCTTCTTGTCCGGCCGGGCGGGGCCCCGGCTGCCCCCGGTTGCAGCGGGCGGGCGATATGGCACAATGGTGCCCTAGCACGTTGGTCGCCCGTCGCTCGCCCCAGGGCCGCTCCGGCCCCCCGGCGCGACGTGGCTCGTTCGGTCTGAAGCAATAAGCACAAGGAGCACGACATGGCACGACCCGTCACGATGTTCACCGGCCAGTGGGCCGACCTGCCCCTGGAAGAGTTGGCTCGGAAGTTCAGCGAGTACGATTTCGACGGCCTCGAACTGGCTTGCTGGGGCGACCACTTCGAGGTCGACAAGGCCCTCGCCGAGGGCGATTATTGCGCCAAGAAGCGCGAGACGCTGGAGAAATACAACCTTGGCGTGTGGGCAATAAGCTGCCATTTGGTGGGGCAGGCCGTCCTTGATAACATCGACGAGCGGCATCAGGCCATCCTGCCGCCCTATGTATGGGGCGATGGCGACCCCGCCGGGGTGAATGCCCGCGCCGCCGAGGAAATGATGAACACGGCCCGGGCCGCCCAGAAGCTCGGCGTAAGCGTGGTCAACGGGTTTACCGGATCGAGCATTTGGCACCTGCTGTACTCGTTCCCGCCCGTGCCGGGCGAGTGGATCGACGCGGGCTTCCGGCTGCTGGCCGAGCGTTTCAACCCGATCCTCGACGTCTTTGCCGAGTGCGGCGTGAAGTTCGCCCTGGAAGTGCATCCGACGGAAATCGCATTCGACCTGTACACGGCCGAGCGGGCGATCGAGGCGTTGGGCGGCCGCGAGGAGTTCGGCTTCAACTTCGACCCCAGCCACCTCCTCTGGCAGGGGATCGACCCGGTCGAGTTCATCCGCCGCTTCCCCGACCGCATCTATCACGTCCACATGAAGGACGCCATCGTGACGCTCGACGGGCGGACGAGCATCCTGGCAAGCCACCTGAACTTCGGCGATCCGCGGCGCGGGTGGGACTTCCGCAGCCTCGGCCACGGCGGCGTCGACTTTGAGGAGATCGTCCGCGCACTCAACCAAATTGGGTACAATGGACCCCTATCGGTCGAGTGGGAGGACAGCGGCATGGACCGCGACCACGGCGCGCAGGAGGCCTGCGAGTTCGTTCGCCGCACCGATTTCGAGCCCAGCCAAGTGGCCTTCGACGCCGCGTTCGA
>SKJM01000851.1 GCA_007122045.1 Planctomycetales bacterium
CACGATTTCGACGCCCTCTCGCTGTTGGTCAGCATGATTCCGGCCGACAACGTGGGCGTGCTGCTGGACGTGTGGGACTTCTTCGTCGGCGGCGGCAGTATGGAGGTCTTGCGCAGTCTTTCCAGCCGGCAGGTCGTGGCCGTTCAGGTGGCCGAGTTGGCGGCCGACCAGTCGCCGGCCGAGGTCGACGCCAACTCGCGGCTGCTGCCCGGCGCCGAGAACGGGCGGATTGACGTGCCGGCCGTCCTCCGCCTGCTCGACGAGAAGGGATACGACGGGCCGGTCACGCCGGCCCCCTCGCGCGGGGCCCTCCCGAGCAAACGCCGCGAAGTGATTGTGCGCCGCACCGGCGAGGCGATGGAGAGGGTATGGCGCGCGGCCGGCCTGGAAGTTGACGAGCGGCTGCTGACGGACAGGAAGGAAGAAGTGGCCGTCCCCGAGCCCGCCCAGCCTACCGAGTCGGTCTGAAGCGACTGGGCCATATTTCGTTGGGACTCGTTGATATGGGCGATTTCGAAATGACCGATGCCGAATTGGAGGTACTCAAACACCGGATAGAACGACATGAACGACTTCCACAGCTTTTCCGACGCCGTCGGCGAACGGTTCCTCGTGCTCGACGGCGCCATGGGCACCGAGTTGTACCGCCGGCACGTATTCACCAACCGCTGCTACGATGAGCTGTGCCTCTCCGACCCGAAGCTCATCCACAGCATCCACCAGGACTACTGCGAGGCCGGCGCCGACGTCCTGCTGACGAACACCTTCGGCGCCAACCGCCCCGCCCTGGCGCAGTACGGGCTGGCCGATCGGCTCGACGACATCCACAAGGCGGCGGTGGCCATCGCCAAGGAAGTCGCGGGGGCGGTTGACTGGCCCGTGTACGTGGGCGGCTCGGTCGGGCCGCTGCCGCGCGGGAAACGCGACGTACTCCCGTACGAACTCCTCGCCGAACAGGTCGAGGCCCTTCGCGCCGCCGGCGCCGATTTCATCATGTTCGAAACCCTGCCCAACCGCAAGGTCGTCGAACAGGCCGCCGCGGCCATGGCCGGGTTTCCCGGCCTGCCGTTCGTGTTGTCGTTCGCCGTCGTGGGCGAATGCGAGACGCAGTCGGGCGAGCCCATCGAGCGCATGCTTGCGCCCCTGCCCGCCGGCTCTCCCGCCCCGACGGCCTGGGGGATGAACTGCGGAACCGGGCCCGCGGGTCTGCTCGACGCCGTCGAACACGCCGTCCACTTGACCGAACTGCCGCTGTGGGTGAAGCCGAACGCGGGGCATCCGCGGGAGGTGGGCGGGCGGATGATCTACTTCTGCTCGCCGGAGTACATCGCCGAGTACGCCAAGCGGTACGCGAGCCTCGGCGCGGCGGCGGTGGGCGGCTGCTGCGGGACGGCGCCGGAGCACATCCGCGAAATCGCCCAAACGGTCAAGCCGCTCCGGCAAACCCGCAGCCACGCGGCCATTATCCGGGCGGCCCAGGTCGAGGAGCACGAACCGGTCCCCTTCGCCCAACGCTCGCAGTTCGCCCGAAAGCTGGCCGAAGCCACGCCGGTGGCCACCGTCGAGTTGGTGCCGCCGCGGGGGCACAACCTGGCGGGCATGGTGGACAAGTGCCGGCAGCTCCGCCGGCGCGGCGTCGATGCGGTCAACATTCCCGACGGCCCGCGGGCCAGCGCGCGCCTCTCGCCGCTGGTGGCCGCCGCCCGCGTGCTGGCCGACGCCCGCATCGAGCCCATCCTCCACTTCTGCTGCCGCGACCGCAACCTCATCGGCATGCAGGCCGACTTGCTCGGTTGCGCCGCCTGCGGCGTGCGGAACCTGCTGTTCGTCACCGGCGATCCGCCCAAGGTGGGCAACTACCCCGACGCCTCCGGCGTGTTCGACACCGACTCGATCGGCATGGTGGCCGTGCAGGCGCGGTTGAACCGGGGCGTCGACCTCGGCGGCCAGGCCATCGACCCGCCCACCGCCGCGGTCATTGGCGTGGGCTTGGACCCCACCTCGCTCGACCGCGCCGCCGAACTGCGCCGGTTCGCCGAAAAGGTCGAGGCGGGCGCCGAGTTCGCCATCACGCAGCCGGTGTTCGATCCCGACGCCCTGCTGGCCATGCTCGACGAGGTGCAGCACCACGGCATCCCCATCCTGGCCGGCATCTGGCCGCTGGCCAGCTACCGCAACGCCTTGTTCATGCACAACGAGGTACCCGGGGTGGAGATTCCCGCCCACGTGCTCGAGCGCATGGCCGCCCGGGAAACCCGCGACGACCAGCTCAAGGAAGGCGTCGACATCGCCCGCGAATCGGTCGCCCGCCTCGCCGGCCGCGTGGCCGGCATCCAGGTGAGCGCGCCGTTCGGCAAGATCGACGTCGCCTGCGCGGTGATCGGCGAAGCGGTGCTCGTTTAGGCCGGGCTCGGCGCCTCCTCGAGTTCGCCCGCCAGGCGGTCCAAAATCTGGTTGAGGGCGCCGTCGCCGGTCACGTTGGCGGCGGTGCCGAAGCTGTCCTGGGCCATGTACAGCGCAATCATCAGCCCCACGGCCGCCTCGGAGAAACCCAGCACCGCGGTCAGCACGCCCAGGGCGGCCATGATGGCGCCGCCGGGAACGCCGGGCGCGGCGATCATGATCAGGCCCAACAGCAGGATGGCCGGCAGCATCTGTCCCAGGCCCGGCAGGTCGAGGTTCAGGTTCAGCGTCATCACCGCCAGCGAGCACAGCACGATGGTGATCATGCTCCCCGACAAGTGGATGGCCGCGCACAGCGGCACGGCGAAGTCGACGATGTTCTCGCGCGTGCCGTTGCTCCGCACCGAGCGAAGCGTCACCGGAATGGTCGCGGCGCTGCTCATCGTGCCGATGGCCGTGAAATAGGCCGGCAGCATGTTCTTCACCAGCACCAGCGGATTGCGCCCCGCCACCGCCCCGGCCACCGCATACTGGATGGCCAACCACGCCCAGTGGGTCAGCACGACGATGCCCAGCACGGCGATGAACGTCTGCAGGGTGGCAAACACGGCTTCCTCGGCCGCCAACTCGGCGAAAATGCAGCCGACGTACACCGGCAGGATAGGCAAGACGACCGCCCCGATCGCGGCTTCGACGATCCGCTTCCCCTCGTCGACCATGTGCTTCAGCGTCGGGCTGTGCGTGTAAGCGATGCCGATGCCCAGCAGGAACGCCGTCGCCAGCGCCGTGATGACCCCCACCGGCGGCGCAATTTCCAGTTCGAAGTAGGGCTGCAGCGCCGTTTCTTCGGGAACCGCTGCGGCCGGGGCCTGCAGAGCGGGCATTGTCGCCACCCCGACCAGGAACGCCAGCAGGCCGGCAAGAATGGTCGACGCATACGCCAGCCCCACCGCCGCGGCCAGCAGCCGCCCCGACGATTTGCCCAAACCCGAAATGCCCCCGGCAATGAAGAACAGGATAATGAACGGGATCAGGAACCCGATCAGGCTGCCCAGCACGATCTTCAGCGTAACGAGCACGCGGGTGACCGCCTCGGGCGCCACAGTCCCCACCGCGGCGCCCATGACAATGCCGGCAAGCAGGCGAACAATCAGTTTCATCGGTGCAGCTTCCGGAACAGGTAGAGGTAAGCGAGGTATTGCCCCTGCTTGGACGTGAAACGCGCCGTTGTCTTGCCGGCCTTCTTGGCCGGGGGTGCCGATTGGGTCGTCTTTCTGGCAATGGGGCTTCCTGATTGTCGCCATGCCTGCCGGACGTCACGGGGCTTCATTATTGCCCGCGACCCGCCGGCGCAAAAGGGCGGGGGTGTTCAGAATCGGGGAACCGCTCCCGGGTGACGGGCTCGGTTCTCGCGGCGGAACAGGGTGTTTCCCCGGAACGACACGCTTCCGCCGAGAAAATTGGACTGTCCGCTTCCGCCGGTCAGTGGGTTGCTCATTGACTTGCAGTTGAAACGGCGGGGAGCCCTGTTGGAGTCCCGGCTTCAGCCGGTTGGCCAAACCGCCTGAACGCGGCACTCCGGCCTGCTGCAAGTCGGTTCCGCCACCGCGCCTCACTTCGCATGAGGCGTTGGTCTTGTCTGGAATGGTTTTGCAC
>SKJM01000287.1 GCA_007122045.1 Planctomycetales bacterium
AGTTCGCGTAGGCGCCAAAACGAGGGAAACTGAACACCCCATACCTGTCCTGTTTTTCGCCGTCTTGCCTTTCGGGGCTGTCCCTGGCATGATGGTTGGTGTTCCCGGCGGTCCCGATTTTCACGGCCCCAAGGGCCGCTATCCAATCACCCACCCGCAGACGCCGCGAAAATAGGACTGTCCGCTTACCAACCGCGGGCAATAGGAATGGTTCGAGAAGATTTGACGTTCACACGAGCGCTCCTGGCCGGCGGAATCGTCGCCCTGTTCGTCGGAAGCTGGGCCGGGCAGGCGAGCCTGCGGTCCCCGCGCGCGGTCGAGGGACCGCCTGACGGCGCCCCGCGGCGAATCGTCTCGATGGCGCCGAGCGTCACCGAGATGCTCTTTGCCCTCGACGTGGGCGATCGGGTGGTGGGCGTGACGCGGTTCTGCAACTATCCCGAGGCGGCGGCCGAACTGCCGCGCGTGGGGGGGCACCTGGATCCGAACCTCGAAGCCATCTTGCGCCTGCGGCCCGAGCTGGTCGCGCTGCTCGACGAGCAGCAGGACCTGGCCGAATCGCTCAACAAGTTGGGCGTGCACACCCTGACCGTCAGCGACGACAGCGTCGGGCAGATTCTCGACGCCATCGCCATACTCGGCGCCCGATGCGGCGCCGCCCCGCGGGCCGAGCAGCTCGTCGGCGACCTCCGCGCCCGCACCGAAGCCGTCCGGCGGCGCACCGAGGGACTGCCGGCGCCAAGCGTGCTGGTGGTCGTCGACCGGTCGCTTGGCACGGGCACGATCGAGGATGCCTACGTGGCGGGGCGCGACGCGTACTTCGAGGAACTGATCGCCATGGCCGGCGGCCGGAACGCCTACCGCGGCCCCGCCATTCCCTACCCGGTGGTGTCGGTCGAAGGGATGATCCGCATCGCGCCGGAGGTCATCATCGACCTGGCCGCCGGCCGGGCCGCTGCCGGCCCCGAAGGGGCACTGGCCGACTGGCGCCGGTTCCCCCAGATCGAAGCCGTCGCCCGGGGCCAGGTGTACGCCCTCGACGCCGGCTACGCGATGATTCCCGGCCCCCGATTCGTCCTGCTGCTCGAAGCCCTGGCCGAGCGGATTCACGAGTGACGCGGGGCGGGCGAACGGCCGGGGGTCGGGCCCGGTCGGCCTATCCCCCGCGCATCAGGAGCCAGATCAGGATGATCACCAGCAATAGCAGCGCCGGCACGACGCCCCATAGCAGGACCGATACGAGCGCGGCGGGCGTTTCGGTGATGGGGACGACCTGGCTGGGGCTGTCGTCGTCGTCTTCGGCGATGTCGGCCGGCCCCGGCGGCCGGATCGGCGGTGGAGCCAGCGGGGGCCGAACCGAGGGCGACGGCATGGACCACGGCCCGGTTGCCCACGGGGCCAGCCGCGCGATCACCTCGCGCGCCGAGGGGATGCGCTGCGCCGGGTCCTTGGCCATCATGTCGGCCATCACGTCGACAAACCCGTTGCTCAGCGCCGGGTTGAGTCGCCGCGGATCGACCGGGCGGAATTCCTGGTGTGCCCGCGCCTTGTCGGCCGTCGTGCCGCCGGGAAACGGAACGCTGCCGGTGACCGCGTAATACAGCGTTCCGCCCAACGAGTAGATGTCCCACAAGGGCGAGGGGTCCCAAGGGCTTTTGATGTGGTCGGGCGAGATGTAATCGGCCGTGCCCACGATCTTTCCGAACCGCGGGTCGCTCTGTTCGTCGGCGTCGACCGGCCCGGCCAGCCCCAGGTCGGAAAGCTTCGCCCGCCCGTCGGGCGTCACCAGCACGTTCCCCGGCTTCACGTCGCGATGGATCAGTCCCTGCTCGTGGGCGTGGTGCAGGCCTTCGGCCACGTCGCAGATAATGCGGGCGACCGTTTGCATATCGAGCGGGCCTTGGCGGCGAACCAGCTTGTGCAAATCGGTGCCCGGCACGTACTCGGTCACCAGGTAATACACGTTGCCGTCGTGTCCGGCGTCGACGGCCTGCACCAGGTTCTTGTGGTCGAGGCTGGCCAGGGCCTGGATTTCACGGTTGAAGTTCTTGACCGCTTCCGGGGTCGATTTCGCCCGGGGCAGCACCTTGACGGCCACCACCCGGCCGAGGACCTTGTGTTCGGCCTTGAACACCTGGCCCATGCCGCCCTGGCCGATCGAGTCGATGATCCGATACGGGCCGAGGGTGAACTTCGTTTGCCCGTCGAGCAGTTGCTTCGCTTGCCAGTAGTTCAGCTTGCCGGTTTCGACCAGCCGGTCGGCAAGCTGCTTCGCCGTCGGGGGGGCGTCGCTAAGATTCTGGCCGTTCGACCACCGGATTCCGGCGCGGGCCTCCTGGAGGTCCTGCTCGGTAAGCAGCCCGCTTTGAATGGCACACTTTTCGAATTCCGCGATCGAGTTTTGTTCAGCCACGAACCGGTCTCGCAAAAGAAGCAGTTTTCCACTTCTACCCTGCGAAGTGGTTTTCGGCAAGGGGCCAGTAGCTTGGCGGGGGTGCGATTAGCTCGACGGAACAGCCTCCCACCGGGTGGGCCACCAGGAGCCGCCTCGCGTGCAACGCAATGCCCAATGGAAACGGCGCCGGGCTGCCGTATTTCCGGTCGCCGACGATCGGGTATCCGTGGTGGGCGAGTTGGACACGGATCTGGTGCTTGCGGCCGGTAATCAAACCAATCTCCAGAAGGGAAAACCCGCGGCGGAACGCCACACGCCGGTATCGGAGTCGGGCTTCCTTGGCCCCCGGCAGCCCCGCCCCGGCGATCCGCACGCGCCGATGCCGTTTGTCGGGGGCGATCCAGTCAACCAATTCCCCTTTGGCCGGCTCGATCGGGCTTTCGACCAACGCCCAGTAGGTTTTTTCCACGCTGCCCGCCCGGAACTGCTCGGTAAGACGTCGGGCCGCCTTCGAGGTGCGCGCGAACAGGACCACGCCGGTCACCGGGGCGTCGAGCCGGCTGACGACCCCCAAGTACACGTTGCCCGGCTTCTGATGCTTCTCCTTGATATACGCCTTTGCCACCGTAAGCAGTGTTTCCACGCCGCCGGGCGCACCCATGGTGGGCAGCATGGCCGGTTTGTTCAGCGCCAGCAGGTGATTGTCCTCATGGAGGACCTCGGGCGGGGGGGGCGGACGACGTGCTGGTGACATGCGGCTGCTCGGAACGGTCGCGAAAGCTCATTGCCTATACTATACTGTCGGCTTTCCATCTGCCTACCTCGCCATGTCATGGTGCGCATGCCGTTACGCTTGATCCTTGCCAGCCAATCGCCGCGCCGCCGGGAGCTGCTCCGCCGGGCGGGCTACCGTTTCGACGTGATGCCGCCGGTCGACGTCGATGAAAGCGCGCGGCCGGGGGAAGCGCCCGAGGAGCTGGTCGCCCGGCTGGCGCGCCGGAAGGCCGCCGACGTGGCGCGGCGGATCGACCGGGGCGTGGTGCTCGGCTGCGACACGGTGGTCGAGTGCGAGGGGCGGATGCTGGGCAAACCGCGCGACCGGGAGCACGCCCGCGACATTCTGCTTGCCCTGAGCGGGCGGGAACACCGCGTGCTGAGCGGGTTGTGCCTCTGGCCCGTGCCCGGCGGCCACCCCGATGTCCGCGTGGCCCAGACGCTGCTTCGCATGGACCGGCTCACCCCGGAGCAGTTGGCCGAGTACCTCGCCGGCGGGCAATGGGCGGGGAAAGCCGGCGCGTTCGGCTACCAGGACCGGCTGGGTTGGGTCCACGTGGTCGAAGGCAGCCCGTCGAACGTGGTAGGCTTGCCCATGGAACTGCTGGCCGAAATGCTGCACGACGCCGGCCACTCGCCCGGCTGAATCAGCGGCACGGGGTCCCGGCACACTCCGGCCCGGCGCTCCCGTCTCGTCCGGCGGGCCATGGAAGTGTTCGTCCGTGCCAAACGTTGACGCACCTGCTGTGGCTTTCTACAATGCACGGCACACCAGCCCTCGCAGGGTAAGCGTTCACGGGTCGGGTTCGCGTACTTTCTCGAAATTGCCGAAAAGTGCGGTTTATCCCGTAATTTCCAGTGTCTTCTCGATGTCCACTA
>SKJM01000513.1 GCA_007122045.1 Planctomycetales bacterium
AACTCTCGGCCCTGTACGGTTCGACCGCGCTGGGGCACCTCGGCCTCGACGGCGCGGTCGAAGGGGGCGATACCATCGCCGGCCGGCGGCTGCTGGGCGGCTTGAAGTCGGTGCTGCTGTCGAGCCTCCACGGCGGTCAAGGGCTCGGGCCGCTGGGCCAGATCGCCCTGACCGACCGGACCGGCGCCGCCGACACGGTCGACCTCGCCGGCGCCGAGACGCTCGAACAGGTCGTCCACCGCATCAACGACGCCGAAGTGAGTATCCTCGCCCGCGTCAACCAGGCCCGCAACGGCATCGAACTGCTCGACACCAGCGGCGGGCAAGTGAGCAACCTGATTGTCGCCGACGGGGCCGACGGGCTCGAAACGGCCACGAAGCTGGGCATCGCCGCTGACGCTGCGGTGACTACCGTCAACAGCGGCGACATGCACTTGCAGGTGGTCGCGCGCCAGACAACCCTTGCAAGCCTCCATGGCGGCCGGGGGGTTGCCCGGGGAACGTTTTCCATCACCAATTCGCTCGGTCAGCGGGCCGTCGTCGACCTGCGCGGCGAGCACGTGCACACGATCGGCGACGTGATCGACGCGATCAACCAACTCAACATCAACGTGTCGGCCGAGTTGAACCCGACCGGCGACGGCATCCGCATTCGCGACCTCAGCGGCGGAGGCGGTACGCTGGCGGTCCAGGAGGGCAGCGCCGCCACCGCCCGCGACCTCGGCCTGCTGCGCGAGGCGACCGAGGTGGAAATCGACGGCCAGCCGGCCACGGTCGTCGACGGCTCGATGACCCACCGAATCGAGCTGGACGAGAACGAATCGCTGGCCGACCTGTTGGCCAGGATCAACGAGTTGGGTGCGGGCGTCACTGCAACCACCTTCGCCGACGGCACGTCCCGTCCGCACCGCCTCGCACTGTTGAGCGGCCAATCGGGCGCGCAGGGCGCCCTGGTGGTCGACGCCTCGCAACTGGGGCTCGACTTCGAGGAAACCGCCCGCGCCCGCGACGCCCTGCTGCGGTTCGGCGACCCCGCGTCGGGCGCTGCGGGCATCCTCGCCTCGTCGGCGTCGAACCGGTTCCGCGACGTGCTGCCCGGCACCACCCTGGAAATCGCGCACGCCGACGGGCAGGCGGTGACCGTGACCGTCGAACCGACCGACACGAACCTCCTGGACGCCGCCAAGACCCTGGTCGAAGGCTACAACAAGTTCCGCGACCGGCTGACCGAACTGACCCGGTACAACCCCGAGACGAACCAGCGGTCCCTGCTGACCGGCGACACGACGGCGCTGCGGATCGAGCGGGATCTGTCGTACCTGATCTCGGGGCGGTTTGCCGGCGCGGGCTCGATCGGCAGCCTGGGCGAGATCGGCTTCTCGCTGACCGGCAACGGCACGCTGCAGCTCGATGAACAGCGATTCCAGGAGGCCTTCGCCGCCGAGCCGGAAGCCGTCACCCGGTTCTTTACCGAGCCGGAAACGGGCGTTTCCGCTCGCTTCAAGCAGACCCTCGACCAGCTCGTCACCGACGAAACGTCGCTGTTGGCCCAGCGCCAGAAGGCGCTGGCCGAGACGTTCGCGCGCCATGAGCAGCGGATCGAGTCGATGACCGAGCGGCTGAAGGTCGAACGCGAGCGGCTGCTGCTGCAACTGTACCGCATGGAATCGGCCATTGGTAGAATGCAGTCGCAGCTCAGCGCCATCGAGGGCCTCCAGCCGCTCACTCCCCTCACGTCCACGCGCAACAATGACCGGTAACCGAACGAAAGGACCGCCTGATGGAACGCTCGGCGCACGACAGCTACCTGACCACCGAGGTGAGGACCGCCACGCCACCCAAGCTCCAGTTGATACTCATCGAGGCGGCGCTGCGTTCGGCGGGCCGGGCCGGGGAACTCTGGCGCGAGAATCGCGACGACGAGGCCTGCGGCGAGCTGCTCCGAGCCCAGGACATCGTCGGCGAGTTGCTCGCCGCGCTCGACCGTGAGAACTACCCCGAAATGGCCGCCCAGGCGGGCGCCGTTTACCTGTTCATCTTCCGCCGTCTCCTCGAGGCCGGACAGCAGCGCGACCCGGCGAAGCTCGACGACGCGGTCCGGGTTCTCGAGGTGGAACGCGAAACCTGGCGGCAGGTGTGCCGGCGGTACGGATCGAAGCAGGAGGGGGCGGAATACACCGCCGCCCCGCCCCCGGCGTTCGCGCCGCCGGTGGACCCGCCCGAGGAAGCCGGCGCCCTCGACGCCCTGCCGGCCGGCGGCTTCTCGTTGGAGGCATGACCCATGACCGAATCGTCCCGCCTGATCCGCGTCGGCCACAGCCCCGACCCCGACGACGCATTCATGTTCTACGCCCTGGCCGCCAGCAAGATCGACACGGGTCCCTACCGCTTCGAGCACGAGCTGGTCGACATCGAAACGCTCAACCGCCGCGCCTTTTCCGGCGAGTTGGAACTGACCGCCATCAGCCTGCACGCCTACGCCCACCTGGCCCGGCGCTACGTGCTGTGCTCCTGCGGGGCCAGCATGGGCGATGGCTACGGGCCGATGGTCGTGGCCCGGCAGTCCTGCCCGGTCGAGGCGCTGCGCGAGGCGACCATCGCCGTGCCGGGCACCCTGACGACGGCCTACCTGGCGCTGCGCATCTGCCTGGGCGCCGATTTCCGCCACGTCGTCGTCCCCTTCGACAAGACGCTCGACGCCGCCGCCGCGGGGCAATATGAAGGCCAAAAGGTGGACGCCGGCCTGGTGATCCACGAGGGGCAGCTCACCTACGCCGAGCAGCAACTCGAATTGGTCGTCGACCTGGGCCGCTGGTGGATGGACGAAACCGGCCTGCCCCTGCCGCTGGGCGCCAATGCGCTGCGCAAGGACCTGGGACCGGAGGTCATCGCCGACGTCCACCGCCTCCTGCTGGCCAGCATCCGCTACGGACTGGACCATCGCGACGAGGCCCTCGACTACGCCCGGCAGTACGGCCGCGGCCTCGACCGCGAGAAGGCCGACCGGTTCGTCGGCATGTACGTCAACCAGTGGACGCTCGACTTCGGCCCCCGCGGGCGGCAGGCCGTCCGGGAACTGCTGGTCCGGGGCCATGCCGCGGGCGTGATTCCCCAGCGGATCGAGCCGGAGTTCGTCGAAGGGTAGGCGGTGCAAGACAATAGCTTACCGGAAGCGGGAGACATGGGATTATAACAACGCTTTCGCCGGACGACGGCGCGCTGGAGGCGGCAAGGGCAGTTGTGGCGAAGCTCGACGCACCCTTCCGCCAAGTGGCGAACGAGGCCCTGCGCGCCGGGCTGCCCATCATGGAGGAGCCGGCGGCGGGCCCGTATCGCACCAATCCCCACAAGATCGGCCGCATCGTCGAATGGATCGAAGCGAACGAGGCGACCCTGCTGTGGCTCGCCGGCGCGTCGACGTTCGTCTTTCTGGCCACGCTCATCGCCGTGCCTTGGCTGGTCACGCGAATTCCGCACGACTACTTCTCGCACAAGCGGCGTCGCCGGCTTTCGCGGGCCCGGCCGCAGCCGGTGCTCCGTGCCCTGGTTCTGGTCGTCAAGAACATCCTCGGTCTGGTGTTTGTGGTCGTCGGACTGGCCCTGCTCGTACTGCCGGGGCAAGGCGCGATAACCATTCTCGTGGGTATTCTGCTCCTCGATCTGCCCGGCAAGTATCGGCTGGAGTGTTGGGTGGTCCGCCGCGGGCCGGTCTTGCGGTCGATCAACTGGCTGCGCCGCCGCGCCGGCCGCCCGCCGCTGGTGGCGCCACGCCGGCCGAACCGTTTCTTGCCGAGGCGCCGGCGCGGGCGACGCTAATTCCCGCGCATCCGGCGTTCGAGGTGGACGACCAAAAACGTCAGGCCCCCGAGCGAAGCGGTCGCGGCCAGGCCCACTGGCGAGAGCGGTTGCAGCGCGAAGACGCGCGCCAGGGGCGGCGTGTAGATGACGCCGAGCTGCAACAGCAGGGTCAGGCACGTCAACCCGACCAGCGCCCGGTTGCGGCCGAAGCGGAACGGCCGCGCGGTGAGCGCCCGCAGCCCCCAGGC
>SKJM01000550.1 GCA_007122045.1 Planctomycetales bacterium
CATTGCGACAACTGCCGCGCCGCCGGGGTGCGGCCCGCAGGAGGGGCGCCCGACGGCGCCGCGCCCAACCATGCCGGCAACGGCGATCCGCCCGCCGAGGACAAACTGCTGGAAACGGCCCGCATCGTGCTGAGCGGCGTGGCGCGCATCGAGCGGGCGACGCGCCATTCATGCGGCAAGGTGCTGGCGGCGCAGATGCTTACCGGCTCGCAGTCGCAGCGCATCAAGAAGCTGGGGCTGGACCGGCTGAGCACGCACGGGCTGCTGTCGCACCTGAGAAGCGCCGAAGTGGCCGACCTGATCGAGGGGCTCGTGGCGCTCGACTGTATCAAGCAGTCGGGCATCGACGGCACGACGCAGTTCCGCCCGGTGGTGCGGCTGACGCCGCTCGGCGCGGCGGTGATGCGCGGCGAGCAGCCGCTGCCGGCCGAGCTGCCCGTCCACGCCGCGCTGACCGACAAGATTTGCGGCCGGCCGCCGGCGCCGCCGACCGGGTCCGACGAGGGCGCCGCCGGCACGTGGGACTTCTACTGGACGTGGCGTCTGCTTTCCGCCGGGTTCCGGCCCGACGAGTGCGCCGCCGCGCGCCGGCTGCCGGAGCGCGTCGTCCTGCGGCACGCGGTACAGGCGGTCGAGGCCGGCCACCGCTTGGCGCTGGAGCAGTGCTTCGCACCGGAAATGCTGGCGGCCATTCGAAACGCCGCTGGGTCCGAGCCCCTCCCGCCGCTGGAAACCTTGTTGCCCCGCCTCCCTGCCGGCGCCCTGCCGGAGCATATTCGGCTTTTCGCGGTTCTGCGCAGCGCGCAGCGGTAGGTCCTACCCAACCGCGCCGGCCACGCCCAGTTTGCGGCTCTTGAGCACCGGATCGGTCTTCAGGGGCAATTCGACGGCGCGGCCGGTTTCCGCCGCCTTGTACACGCCCAGGATGATCTCGACCGAGCGGCGGCCTTCCGGCCCGTCGATCAGCGGAGCGCGCCCCTTGCGAATGGCGTCGAGCACGTCGGCGAACTGGCGGGCATGGCCGTGGTGGCCGATGGCGGCCGGGTCGGCGGCGCCGCCCCCGCCGCTTTGCTTGCCCTGCATGGCCGCGTGAATCTTCTCGTCCGCCTTGCGCTTCTTGGCGAACTCCCACACCTTGAAGTCTTCCTCCTCCATCATGGCCGAGCCGGCGTCGCCGTGGACCTCGATGCGCTTGAGGAACCCCGGGTAGATGGCCGTGCTGGCCTCGAGGACCCCCATGGCGCCGTTTTCGTACTCGAGGGTGGCCATGACGGTGTCCTCGACTTCGATCCGCTCGTGGGCCAGCAGGCCGAAGCGGGCGCGAATTTCCCGGACCGGGCCCATCAGCCAGTAGATCAGGTCGACGCTGTGGATGGCCTGGTTCATCAGCGCGCCGCCGCCGTCGAGCTGCCACGTGCCGCGCCACGCGCCGCTGTCGTAATACTGCTGCGTGCGGTACCACTTGACGAAGGCGTCGCCCACCACCAGTTTGCCGAACCGCCCCTGGTCGATCGCCCGCTTCAATTCCCGGCACGTTTGGTGGAACCGCGACGGGAAGATCGTCGAGAGCACCACGCCGGCCTTTTGGCAGGCGTCGATGATGGCGTCGCAGCGGCGAAGGTTCACCTCGAGCGGCTTCTCGACGATGACGTGCTTGCCGGCCCGGGCCGCGGCCACGGCGGGCTCCATGTGCGCGCCGCTGGGCGTGCCGATGGTCACCACGTCGATGCGGGGATCGGCCAGCATGTCGTCCAGGTCGTAGTACGGCGTGCAGCCGAAGGCTTCCGACAGCTTATCGGCCGCGGCCGGAACCGTATCGAACCCGGCCACCAGCTTCGCGCCCCGGCAGTCGTTGATCGCGCGTGCGTGGAAGTGCGAGATCATCCCGCATCCGACAATCCCAAATCCGACGGGCATTCTTGAATCCTCCTTTTGCTGAGTGGCCGATACCGGACGCCGAGCCACGAACGCCGGCGTCGATCCGGCCGCCACGGCCCGTTCCCTGTCGCAGTCTGCCGACTACGAGACCGTGAACTTAGCACAGATCGACCGGGCCTGCAAGGGGCGGCAGCGAACAGGCGGCAGCGAAAGGCGAGCGGCTTTCCGCCACTCGGCCGAGGCCAAAGGCGTCCGAAAAACGGCAAGAGGGCCGGCCGCACTATCGGTCGATGGCGATTCCCGGCACCGCCTTCTCGAGTTGCCCAATGCCCTCCGGCGTGACGCCGGTGTTCTCCACCGTCAGCCGCCTGAGGTCCTTCATGGCGGCCAGCGTTTCGAGCCCGCGATCGGTCACCTCGGTGCCGCTCAGCAGCAGCCAGCGCAGCTTGGCCAGGCCGACCAGGTGCTGTAGTCCCTCGTCGGTCACTTCGGTTTCCGAGAGGTCGAGCACGGCCAGATTGGAGAGCTTCTTCAGATGGGCCAAGCCCGGGTCGCTGACGGCCGTTTCCGTCAGGTGAAGCGCCTCGAGGTACTTCAGCCTCACGAGATGGGTCATCCCCTCGTCGGTAATGGCGGTTCCGCTCAGCACGAGCGTGGCCAGGTTCGAAAGGTTCTTCAGATACTTCAAGTCGTCATCGGTGACGTTGGTGTTTCTGAGATCGAGCAAGAGGAGGCGGTTCAAGCTCATCAGGGGAACCAGATCCGACTCTTCCAGCACCCGGCCCTGGTAGTTGACGCTTTCGACGCTGCCCGTGCCCGTCCGGTAGACGACCAGCGCGCCGAGCGCTTCCAGGTCGGCCCCGGCCTGCAACTCGGCCTCACGGCTGAAGAGGTTGTCCCAGGCGTTGGAGGCGTAGTTCAGGGCGTCGCCGGCGTAGGGGGTGTTAAGAAACGCCACGCCGGCGGCCAGCACCAGCACCACGACGATGGCGATGACGCGGAAAAACGTGCCCCATCGCGATTTCCCCGCCACCGGGGGGGTCGTTTGCTCGTTGGGTTCATTCATCATAGAGGTATTTTTTTCCTTTTCTGCGGGCCGCGCCCGCGCGGTTCCGACCGGGCGAAGCCCCATGGCCGGGCATTTCCCTGGTCTCCCTGCCGAAAACTCTGGTGGCGCCGGCGTGGACTTGTGTTGCGGCGCTGCCCGACTCCCGCCGAACCCGCCACGGTCGCCCCGTACGGTCTACTATAACCGCCCACCGCGGCGGGTCAAGCTCTCGCCCCGGAAAACTCGGTGGGAAGACTGCCTCAGCCCCGGGCTGAGGCTTGCGCGGCAGGCACGCCGGCACATGGCCCTTACTGCACCACTTGGGGGGGCTCCTTGGTTTTTTTCCGTTGAATCGCTTGACCGCAGCGCCTCACCTCGTCTATACTACAGGCGCTTATTCGAGGGCGAGTCGCCGGCGGACAGGCACGGCTCGGAATCGTTTCGGGGGTGGCTCCCCCGAACGGAAGAGCCCGAACTTTCGGGAGACGCTGCGATGTCCATTGAAGTGTCTTGTGCCAACGGGCACGTATTGCGGGTAAAGGACAGCTTTGCCGGGAAGAGCGGCTACTGTCCTCACTGTCGGGCCAAGGTTCACGTACCACAACCGATTGGTTTTTCGGAAGACGACGTGATCGACGTTCTCGGGCCCCCCCCTCCCAAGCCGACCGACGAGCCGGAAGCGCCGGCCGAAGCCGCGGCTTCGGTGCACCAAGCCCCCAGGCATGCGAAGTTGGTAAAGGAATCGGGGATCGGTCTGGCCGGATCGTCCATCCTTCGGCGGGCGAAGCTGTGCCCGTCGTGCCACACCCGCACCTCCTTTTCGTTCTCGATTTGCCCAACTTGCGGCACGCCCCTCCCCTCGACGGGCTGGGTGCCTGCATCCTCCGACGACGACACGGAAATGCCCCCCACCGAGCGGGGCCATGAAGATTCCTCGCTCGGCGACGAGTCCCGGGAAAACGTGCCGGACGACACCCCTGCCACTCCCCGAAAGAGCTGCGTGAAGTGCACCCGCGAGATCGACGCCGGAACGCGCATCTGCCCGCATTGCCACACCTACATTGGCGGGCTGTCCGATGTGTCCTGGTCGCGGTTGTAGCGCAACAGCAACGGGG
>SKJM01000349.1 GCA_007122045.1 Planctomycetales bacterium
AATTTTCGGGCGACGGACGCCCCGGCCGGCTCGCGTTCGAAGATCGACGTGCTCGCTGAGCGAGTCCAGCGTGGCGAACCTCTTTGGCATCCGGACGACCGCACCGACTACAGCGGCCTGACCGGCGCCGTTCGGCCTCGCGGCTAGCGGCAGCCCCTTTCGGCAGCGATGGCTGCCGAAAGGGGGCGCTGCGCGCTAGGGTCGCTTCAACGCATCCGTCACGCACGACTCCCGGGGAAGCCGCCCGAGGGGCCCTCGGGGGCCGCGCGCTCGGTGCGCTGAAGCTCTTCACGTAGTATCCGTACATCGTGGGGCGCTTCGATTCCGAGCCGAACCCGGTCGCCCGCAACACCGATGACGGTTAGCATAATGGTATCGCCCAGGCGAATTCGCTGATGGGCCTTTCTCGACAGAACGAGCATAATCGGGGCACCTCCGTGTCGCCGCGGTATGGGTAGGGATGGCGTGCGGCTTCTTACGCGGCCGCACACTCGAATTGGCCGGCGTCGAGCAACTGGGTCTTCAGGAACCGCTCACCGTGCGATCCGTAGAAGAGGATCTGATTGCGATCCATGTCCCAGATGGCCGTAAACCGGGCCGCTCGTGGGCCGTGCAAGCAGAAGAAGATTCCGCACTGCCGACCCCCGCGCCGGAGCACGCGTTCGGTCATCGGAAACGCGTCGGGTTGAAGTTGGTTATGCTCGCATAGGGTGATGTTGACGTAGTCACGAAGGTCATCCAAGCTGGTGATTTGCTGAAACCGCGTCGCCATTGCGGGAAGGATCTCCTGAATGCGTACGGAATGTACACGGCTAAGGCAATTCCGCACAGGTTAGGGAAGATAGCGTAAGTGCCAACAGTAGATGCTATCGGCAGAATGGGAGGCTTTCATTCGCATTGCCGCTTCCCACCATCCCGCAGGCAATGGCACGCGCCGAAAGTTCGTAAACTCTTTCGGGAAAAGAAGATACGTTCGTCCAATGGCCTTCCGCGGCACGCAATCGCAGAAAAGGACTAAAGTGGCCTCAAATCGGAATAACCGGGCATCGCAACCTATTTTTACGCTGTACTATCATAGCACGCGCCGTGCGTCCCATGCAACCGGCTGGCCGGCTCTCATTGCACCTGCGCCGGGCGCTTCGCCACGGTCACCGCAATTTCCTGTCGCTCGCCGTCGCGAATCAGGGTAACGGTGGCCTTCGAACCGATCCGGGTAGCGGCGACCGCAAAGCTCAGTGCGGCAGGGTCGGCCACGGGTTCACCATTCCAGGCGACAATGACGTCACCCATCCGAAGGGCGGCCTCGGCGGCGGGTGAATCGGGTACAATGGCCGTCACCAAGGCGCCCTGGGTGTCGTCGAGCCCGAACCGCTCGGTCAAATCTTCGTCGAGCGACTGTAAGGCAACTCCGAGCCAACCGCGGGCCACGGTGCCCGTTTCCCGCAGGCTCTGGTACACGGTGCGTGCGATTTGACTTGGGATGGCAAAGCTGATCCCCAGATAGGCGGGTCCGTAGATGGCCGTGTTGATGCCTACCACTTCGCCTTGCAGATTCACCAGGGGGCCGCCGCTGTTGCCCGGATTCACCGCCGCATCGGTCTGCAGGAAGTCTTCATAGTTGATGTCCTGCACGACCCCCCGCCGGCCCTTGGCGCTGATGATGCCGGCGGTAACCGTTTGGGCCAAGCCGAAGGGGCTGCCGACCGCGAGGACGGGATCGCCGACCTCGAGCCGTTCGCTATCGCCCCATGGCGCGGCGACCAGCCCGTGCCCGTTCACCTTCAGCACGGCAATATCGCTCAGCGGATCGACCCCCACCACGGTCACGTTGCGCAGGGTCCGACCGTCGCTGAGTTTCACCCGCACGTCGGAGGCCCCGTCGATGACGTGATAGTTGGTGATAATGTAGCCCGATTCATCGACAATCACTCCAGAGCCCTTGCCTTCGGCCCGATAGCGGGGAAACTGGTCGCCAAACAGCCTGGACAGGTCGTCCGGGCGGGCGGAGGCCACGGGCCCACTCGTTTCAATGCCCACCACCGACGGCTCGACCGCCTTGGCAACGAGCCGGTAGCGGCTGATGTGTTCGGGGAACTCGGCAAGCTGCACACGGGCCACTTCGGCTTCGGCCCTGGCGCGGCCGCGGGTGAGCGCGAATTGAACCTGTTCGACCATATACGGCAACAACAGCACCGAAACGGCCACAAATAGGAAGAAGAGCAGCCCCGGAAGGCGGTTGGGCGGCTGCGGGTCGGACCCGCCGGCCGGAGGAGGCTCGGGAGGCGGCACGGGCTCGGGCCGTTGGTCGTACATGGTAATTCTCTGGCAAGGTCGGTTGCTGCGGGGACGGGTCCCTATACACCATTATAGACAAGCGGCCGCTATCTGTCGCGGACAAACCGCGCGACCACCCACCGTTCGAGGGGGCGCTTCAGCCGGGTGAACCAGGGCTCCTCCTCAGGATGGATCGGTTCGACGAGGATCGTCTTCAAGCCGGCCAGCCGCCCGGCCCAAACGTCGGCGACGAGTTGATCGCCCACCATGGCAGTCCGTTTGCGGTCGAAACCCATCTGGCGAACGGCTTTTCTGCACCCGAACGGGAGCGGCTTGAGCGCCCGGGCGACGAAGGGCAGCTCGAGGCGTTCGGCCAGGGGACCGATGCGCCCGCCTACGCCGTTCGACACCAGGCACACGCCGATGCCCGCCGCCCGCAGGCTCGCCAGCCAGGCGGCCGCCTCGGGTGTCACTTGCTCGGCACGATAGCGTTTCAACGTACAGTCGACGTCCACCAGCACGGCTTCGACGCCCAGTTCGCGGAGCCGGTCGGGAGGCAAATCGGAAACGTTGCGGCAGTAGACGTGCGGAAGAAACATCGACGGAACCCACCCAAACGGATTGTCGGCAGCGCAGCCCGGCTTGTCAACCGCCCCAAATTTCGGCTTTCCACCGCCGGTGCGGCAAAGTATACTTCGGTGGCCCCGGGATGTGCACTCTTGGGGTGAAGGGCGTCTTTCCGTCCCCGTTCACGGCCGAAAGGGACAGTCCCATTTTCACGGCAGCCCCACCCTTCCCAGCAGGAACGTTTCCTCTGCCGCGGAAATTGGGACCGCCCCGCGCAAATACTACCGCCACCCCCCCAACAAAAAGGGCTCAGCATGTCCGTCGATCTCGCCGTCGTGCCGGTTGCCGGCCGCGGCACCCGTCTGCTGCCGCTTACGAAGAGCCAGCCGAAGGAAATGCTCCCGATCGGCCGGAAACCGGTCGTGCAGTACGTGGTGGAGGAACTCAGCCGTTGCGGCTTGAGCAGGCTATTGTTCGTCACCGGCCCGGGCAAGACCGCCATCGAGAACCACTTCGACATCGACGCCGAACTGATTGCCAACCTGCGGGAGACGGGCAAGGAGGAACTGCTTGTCGAACTGGCTTTCGAGCGGGAAGACATCGAGTATTTCTACACGCGGCAGCGGCGGCAGCTCGGGTTGGGGCACGCGGTGCTGTGCTCCCGCGCGGTCGTCGACAACCAGCCGTTCGTGGTGGCGTTGGGCGATTCGATCATCGGGTTGAATGCGGCATCGCGGGTGGTGGCGGTGATGATCGAGCAGTTTCAAGCGTCAGGAGCCGACGCCGTCGTGGCCCTCGAGGAGGTCCCGCGCCCGGAGGTGGTCCACTACGGCATCGCGCAGCCGAAGGGCGCCGACGACGACGTGTTCGAACTGGCCGACCTGGTCGAGAAGCCTTCGGCCGAGGAAGCCCCCAGCAACCTGGCCGTCGCCGCGCGGTACGTGTTCAGCCCGGCCATCTTCGATTGCCTGGCCGCCACGCGGCCCGGCAAGGGGGGCGAGATCCAACTGACCGACGCCATCCGGATGCTCATCGAACGGGGGCGGCGGGTGCTGGGCGTGCGGCTGGGCAGCCACGAAAAACGCTTCGACATCGGGAACTTCGAAAGCTACTTCCTCGCCTTCGCCGAGTTCGCCCTGGCCGATCCCCACCTCAGCGGCACACTCCGCCGGAAGCTCGCCGCGATGCTCGACCC
>SKJM01000307.1 GCA_007122045.1 Planctomycetales bacterium
CGGCGAGCCGCAATGGACCCGTAGGATGGACATGCCTGTCGGTTAGCCCCGTAGGATGGACATTCCTGTCCGTCAGGTTGAAAGACGGACAGGAATGTCCATCCAACGGGGTGGTCCATCCGTTATGGCCGCTCGTCCCCGATACAGAAGTTGCGGCCGTTTTGCGGATAACAAGATTCAGGAAGGAAGCGATTTTAGGAGGAGTTTGCCGGTGTTTGTCGCTGTTACGACCCGTTGTTTCGCCGAGTTGTCCTTCGACGCAGCCCTCGATCGGCTGGTCGATCTGGAGTTCTCGGCCATTGAACTGATATTGGACGAGGCGGAGGGGCATATCCGGCCTTCCGAAGTGCTTGCCGACTTGGAACCGGCGATACGCCGCTGCCGCGACACGCGCCGGCTGAGCGTCTGCGCGGTCGGCATCGAGCCGGACGCCGACGCCGGCGAGTTGTATTACGAACAGTTCAGCGCCTGCTGCAAACTGGCGAAGGCGTTGAAGGTGGTCACCGCGACGGTCCGATCCTCGCCGTCGGGCACGCCATTCAACGAGGAGATCGAACGGCTCCGGCGGCTCGTGGCGCTGGCGGGGCGGGAAAGCGTTCGCGTCGGGCTGCTGACCGAGACCGGCCGCATGTCGCAGGACCCCGACACGGCGTGCGTTATCTGCCAGAACGTCGAAGGGCTCGGCATCACCCTCGATCCGAGCCACTTCATCTACGGCCCGCACCAAGGCGCCCGCTTCGAGCAGGTGATGAAGCACGTGTACCACGTGCGGCTTCGCGACACCTCCAAACAGCGGCTCCAGGTGCGCGTCGGCCAGGGCGACGTCGAATACGGCCGCCTGGTCAACCAGTTGACCAAGTACCAGTACAACCGGGCGTTGGCGGTCGACATCCTGCCCATGCCCGAGGTCGATCAAATGGCCGAGCTGCGCAAAATGCGCCTGCTGCTGGAAAGCTTGCTTTAGCGGCCCTCCAACAGGGCGAGCCTCGCAAGGTTCAGCGCCGCCTTGCCGCAGAACACTTTCAAGGTGGCAGGGTGCCCGGCAAACGGATGGACTTTGACGTGCACGCCGCCGGGCCCGGCCAGAGCGAAATACACGCTCGCCGGATCCCGCGCGCGGGGGTCGGCGGCGGGAAATGGGCCGACGGCCAATGCGTAATCGGCGCCGAAACGCTCGTGTGCCCGCGCGGCCATGGCCTCAGCCAACGGGCGGCCGGCGGAATACTCGCACACGTCGGGGGGAACGCCCAGCGCCCGCGACGCGGCCTCTCGGCTTTGCACCACCAGACCGCCGAGGTACCACCCGCGGCACTCCGCCGCTTCGCCGAGCCAATCGGCCAGGAGCCCGGCGGTACCCCATTCCGCGGTCGCCAGCGTGGCGCGGCGTTTTGCAAGCAGGCGGCCGAGGGCGTTGTGCAGTTCGTCGTCGTCCTCGCCGAACACGAGGTCGCCCAGGCAGGCGCGGATCGTCTCGACGGTGGGTTCGATCGCGTCTCGGACTTCCTGCTCGGTTCGTCCTTCGGCGGAGATCCGCAGGATGATGGTGGTTTGGCTGGCGTTGATCCCGACGGCGGGGTGGCGGCCACGGCGGATCAGATCGGGGAGCATGGCCTCGATTTGGCTTTCGCCGGCGCCGAAGCACTTGATCGTCCGATGCCGGATTACCCGGGCAGTGCCGGCAAACTCCCGCACCGCATCGGCCACCGAGTCGCGCCACATTTCGTCGATTTCGGGAGGGACGCCCGGGAGGGCGAAGATCCTACAGGGCCCCCGGCCGGGACGTGGCACCCGCAGGTCGATGCCCGGCGCGGTGCCGTTGGGATTGCGAATCACCCGGCTGCCTTCCGGAAAGAAGGCCTGCTTCTCGTTGCGCGGCGTCATGGGCCGTTTTCGGCGGGCGAAAAGGCCGCGGATGTGTTCCAATGCCTCGGGAACGAGCGCCAGGTTCCGGCCGGTCGCCAGCGCGAGGGCCTCGCGGGTCAAGTCGTCGTCGGTGGGCCCCAGCCCGCCGGTCGAAACGACCACCTCGGCCCGCTCGACGGCGTGGCGGAAGGCGGCGGCGCAGGCGTCCAGCGCATCGGCCACGGTGGTGTGGTGCCGCACGCGTACGCCCATCTCCTCGAGCCGCCGGCTGAGTCGTTGGCTGTTGGTGTCCAGCAGTCGTCCGCTGGCGATTTCATCGCCGATGGCGAGGACCTCTGCGTGCATGGCAGCCGACCGTCAGCGATTCATCCGGTTGAGCTGTTCGAGGACGTCGCTGATTTCGTTGTGGACTTCGTCCATTTGGCGGACGACGATCGCGCGCTGGCTTCGCCAGTAGTAGATCGAGCCGGGCCCTCCGACCCGTTCCCAGGTGTTCGGGCGGATGGTGGTCTGGATGAGTTCGACGAGTTCTTCGCCAAAGTCGTCCTGGGCCTGACCGCCCATGCCCCCCTGCATACCCATGCCCCCTTGCATACCCATGCCCTGTTGCATGCCCATGCCGCCGCCGAAGCCGCCGCCGAACTGGGCCATGGGTTGCCGGTCATCAACGGCGTCGACGCCCTCGGCCCCCTGCTCGCGGGCGAGCCGGCGCTGGGCGGCGGCTCGCACCTGGAGTTGGCGGGCCAATCCGGCTAGTCGGCCGCGCACCTGCCGGAGCAGCGGCTCCCGCAGCGACGCGGCCAATTCGTCATCGGCTTGCAGTTCTTGGAACACGGTGAGCAGTTCGTTCGCCGCCGCTTCCAGTTCGTCGTCCTCCGGCCGCGCCCAGCGGCGCAGCGACTGTCGGGCGGCTTGGCGCAGCTCGCGGCCGGTGCGGGCGGGGGCGGCCGGCGCCTCGGCCATACTTCCCGGGGTTTCCGAAGCAGTTGAGACATCCGCCGACTCGACGGGAGCGGCGGCCAGAACGGCAGCAATCAGTAGCGCAGACATCCGAATTACCTCCTGTACTCTTGAGGTCGTGCCCTCCTTGTATCAATATATTGCATCGGCGTTTTCGGGGCAAGTCCCCACCGCGGCCAAACGCCCCGCGCCGTGGGCCTCGATGCGGATACAAATGTCGCTCGTGGCCTCGGGAAGGTCGAATTGCACCTCCATTTGCCCGTCATCTACCACCACCAAGGGGTGCCAGAACAGCGTTCCGGTCGATTCGCTCCAATCCGTCGGCGTACCGACCTCGCGATCGTACGCAAACGGGGGGGAAAGCTGGGCCGGACGCCCCGGCTCCGGCAAACCGACGTCCGCCGTTGGAACCTGTGGGGCAACCGGCGCGGGTTCGACAAAGCTCAGAAAGGCGGCGCCGTGATGCAGGGGGGCGTCTCGGCGCAGTGGGGCCAAGACCATCGCACCGATCAGCAGGCAGCAAACGGCCGTCCCTCCCGCAGGAATCCACAATCGCAAGCCCGACACCACGCCCAGCAACCCCAGCATGGCCACGGCCAGCACCAGGCCGAACCCGCCGAAGAAACTGAGCGTCGTGAGCATGTTCAGCCCGCGCGTTCGGTGGCGGCGATATTGTGCCAGCGTCTCCTCGTACTCCCGTCTCAGGGGCAGGAGATTATCGAACACGAGGGGCGGCGCGGCATCGAATGCGGCGGCGCGACGCGCGTCGTCATTGTCCGTGTCCGACGCGTCTGCCGGAAGTCCCGCGCAGGTGCCGAGCAGCAGGTCCAGCGCGACGTCGGGCTCGGCATCGCCGGAAACGTTAAGGGCGACGCGGCCGCGACGGGGAACCGCATGGGCGGTGCAGCCGAGCAGGAAGCAGGCGGGCAGGGGCGTGGCCTGTTCATCGGCCGGCCCGATCCTCGCCTTGTCGACGGCCGAGATCGCAAGGACGGCCGGGGCGGGTTCGCCGGATTCGTCGGTCACACGCACGGTAACAGTCGCGCGACCGCCCACCGCCGCGCGCTCGACGTCAGCCACGGCGCTGAGTTGGAGCCGGCCGGCCGGCCGGCGATAGACCCATCGCCGGGCGACCGGGGCGGGCGGCCTGGTGCTGTAGTCGTACACGATCAATCCGATCAGGCCGCTCACCTCGTCGGGA
>SKJM01000172.1 GCA_007122045.1 Planctomycetales bacterium
TAGTGCAGCGGGCGCTGGAACACGTAGGCGTACGATCGGCTCAGTGCGTCGAAGCTGTCGCTGCCTTCCGCGCTGATGGTGGCCGCCATCAACGGCCAGCCGAACAGCAGCCCGAGCAGCAGCAGGGCCATGATGAAGCCGAGCACCAGGGCGATGGGCCACAGGATCCCCACGATCACCAGTCCGAAGTCGAAGTTCGCCAACAGCGACGGGACGAACACGCCGGCGGCGCAAAGCACAATCCCGGCGATGGGCAGCAGGGGAGCGGCGAAGTAGGAAGGCCATTTCGCCGCGGCGAAACGCAGCGCCGGCATGAACCCGACACGCTCCTCGGCCGCGAACTGCACCACGGCCACGCGGGTAATCATCCCGCCGAACAGCGACCAGACGGCCAAGCCCCACAGACCGCAAAGGATCGCCGCAGTCACGGCGCTGGGCGACGCTTCAGGGCGGAACATTTCCATCAGCGGCCGGGTGAGGTGGCTCCAACTGCCGAAGACCGGTTCGGCGGCGTGCCAGGCGGTGGGCGCGGCCGGGTCGGCCCTCAGCCGGGGGCCGGGGCCCCAGCGATCGGCCCACGGGGCCAAGGTGGGCCGATCCGGCACGGCGGCGCCGATCGCGCGGAAGGGGGTCTCCTGGTATTCGGCCATCCAGGCCACCGGCTCCTCGGCCGGCGAGAACGCCTGGCCCAGCAGGGCCCAACCGGCAACGGTCAGCAGCACGCCCGCGGCGGCGGGCAGCAGCACGCGGACGTCGAGGGCCATTCGGAACGAACGGAACAGGGCCAGCCAGGGGAACAATTCGCTCCAGGCGACCGACCGGAGCTTCGCGCCGTCTTGGTCGTACATGATGGTATCCTCCCAGCATTGTGGTTCCCCACGCTGTGCGCCGGTCGGGTGGCGAGGGGAAAGGGCCGTGAAAAACCGCAGCCCCAGGCTGCACGTCTTGTGCAATTATACTTCCTTCCACCCTGTCCGCAAGATGCCTATTTTGTATCCCTGGCCGGGGCGGCCATTGGCTGCGACTTGGGGCGACCAGCTTCCAGGGGGCTATATGCAGCTCTTTTGGAGTGCGGAGGCTTGACGCCGCTTTGGCTATGCCTTTTTGCCTCGCTGCGCGTCCAGAAGCCACCATGGATAACGCCAAAGCTGACGCAAACGAAAGCGGCGTCAAGCCTCCGCCCTCCAAAGCGGCGCGAGCCGCTTCACTCCGAAGTCAGAGGGAAATCGAACCGGTTGGAGCCCCGCTCGACGGTCACCCGCAACCCGCTCCGCGTGCGCGTCCAGAAGCCACCACGGGCAACGCCAAAGCTGACGCAAAACGAAAGCGGCGTCAAGCCTCCGCACTCCAAAGCGGCGCGAGCCGCTTCACTCTGAAGTCAGAGGGAAATCGAACCGGTTGGAGCCCCGCTCGACGGTCACCCGCAGCCCGCTCTGCTCCGGATCGGCGTAGTGGCTCGGGGTGATCATCTCGCCGGGTACGGAGGGCCCGTCGGTGGGCGGCTCGGTGGCGGCCAGCACCGTCACGCGGTACTCGCCGGGCGGCATGCCCGGCTGCGTGCCGGTCTTTGCCTGGTAGGAGCCGTTCGGGTGGATGCCGCCGTAGGCGGTAGGCCCGTCGCCCACCGGGTGGAAGGTCACCGTGCCCGTGTCCAGCGGCTCGCCGTCGAGGGTCACCCGCCCCGACACCGAGGCCCCGTGCCCCCGCCCGCAACCGGCTGCCGCGAGCAGCAGGCAGCAGGCCACGACGATCAACCCGGCGGCGGCGCCCGTTGCCGGCCGTCGCCGCCCGCTCGGGGTCATTCGGCGCGTGAGGTTACTCGCCATCCTTGTTTTTCTCCATAACAGATTGTTGTGTGATTCCACGAGCGGAAGCTCCCGGCGAATCCCGATCACTTTCCATCGCACGTGCCCGCGTCGCACGCCGAACCGGCACCGCCGGTTGCGCAGCCCGTTGCGCAGCCCGCGGGCGGCTCGCCGTACATGTCGAGCCGGGGTTGGCGGGCGAGCAGTTCCTGGATGGGCTCGAACACGGCCAGAAGCGCCTGGTAATCGGCGTCGTCGGTCGAGGCGAACACGGCCCGCCCGCACGCCTCGGTGCCGCCGGCTGCCTCGGCCAGCGGCGCGAGCATGAAACGGTTCTTCTCCGGCCGCTCGACCCGCAGGTACCACGTGCGCGGCACGGTGGGAACGCCCTTCTGGTCGGGCTGGTGGCATTCGGCGCAGCGCCGCTCGGCCACGTCCTGAAACACGCGGTCGAAATCGTTCGGCCGCATCTCGCGGCAGCCCCGGCGCTGCCGGTGGTTCGAGTCGCTCGTGCCGTAGTACGGCACGTTCAGGTCGATCCATCCGAACACGCGCCGCTTCTCGGCGCCGGTGAGGTTCACCCGCGGCGTGCCCTCCTCATCCGGATGGCCGTCGAGCAGCAGGTCGGCCAGGCGGCTGGCCGGCGAGCCCCACGCCCGGGGTGTGATCTCCAGGATGTTCGGTTCCGAACCGTTATAGGTGGATATCCAGGAGGTGTACGGGTTGCGGAAGTGCTCCTGCCGCGCGCCGCCGACGCCCGCGTTCTCCGCCGGGGTATCCTGCCGGGCGAGGATTTCGTAGGAGACGTTGAAGAAGTCGGTCCCGTCGCCGGAAAGGTCCACCCCGCCGCTGGGCGTGCGCGCGTTATGGCACTCGGCGCAGTGCCGGTCGAGCACCGGCTGGACGATGCGGCGATAGCTGAAGCCGTCGAGCCCCCACTCGGGCGGATCGAGCGGCCGGGGCGGCCGGCTGAACGCCGCCGGCAGCGCGGCGGCGGGCGGGGCCGATGTCCGCTCCTCGTGGCAGCCGATGCAGCTTTGCGTTTCGCCCGGCATCAGGTGCGTGAAGCTGCGCATCCGCTGCACCGCCCGGCCCTCGCGGTCCAGCGCCATGAAATAGATGGGCCGTTCGGCGGGCACTTCGAAGGCGGCCGAGCCGTCCGGCTCGACCGGCACGTCGCCCCATACCCGCTTCGGCGCGTAGGTGGCCCCGCACGAAACCACGGGGAACTGGAACCCGAACGCGCGCAGGTTCGGGTGGATCTCCACCGGCTTGGCGATTTCCTCGACCACGCGCACGGCGGCCACCTCGCCGCGGGCCACGTAGGGTTCGAGCCCCTGGTATACGTCTTGCAGGTACACCACGGCGGTCGGCGGCCGGTCCGGCGCCGGTTTGCCAACGCCCGGGTGGCCCAGCACGGGCGGCACCGGCGTGGGCCGGATCGGCTGCGGATTGTAGAAGCCCATGCCCCCGCGCGCCGCCAGCAGCACCGCCTGCTCCGTGCCCGCGTAGTCGCGCACCAAAATCGAACCGTTGTGCGAGACGAGGAAGTAGGTCTCGTCCAGTGGGAAGGGGTTTTCGTACGGGCCGCGCACGTGGTTGCCGCTGCCCTGGTCGACCCGGCCGATGTTCACCTCAGGGGTGAGGTTCACGATAGCTTCCTGGGCGTTCACGCCGTGCCGCCGGTCGATGATGCCCACCCCACCCCGGGCCGGACCGTTATGCGCGGTCAGCAAACACAGAATCTTGTCGCTGCCCGGCAGGGAGCGGGCCTCCATGAACGTGGCGGGGCTGAGCACGCGATTGCCGAAATAGACCTGGAGTCCCGTTCCGTCGGGCCGGATGGTCCACAGGCTTTGGATGGGGATGGCCGGCCGGTCGACGTATTCCCACCGGCCGAACATGATCCGCCCGTCACTGAGCACGGTCGGCGTGAAATCGTTCAGGTAATTGGCCGACAGCCGGACCAGGTTCGCGCCGTCGCGGTCCATCCGGTACAGCACGCCCACCGGCGAGTTCCAGCAGTAGGCGTATGCGGCGGTTCGGGTGGAGAGGAAGGCGATTCCGCCGTCGGGCAGCCAGCAGGGGTTGAAGTTGTAGTGGTCGCCCTCGGTCAACTGCACCAGGCCGGTGCCGTCGACGTTCATGCGGTAGATGTGATAGGTTTCCGGCTCGCTGCGGCGCCAACTGAACAGCACCTCCGTGCCGTCGTACGA
>SKJM01000528.1 GCA_007122045.1 Planctomycetales bacterium
CCGCGAACACGGCATCGGGGGCCTCGCCGCGATAGTACAGCGGCGCCTGCTGGCGCGAAGGCAGTTCCACGGCCGGTACGGTCCGCTGCCGAACCAGCCCCGAGGTTTTCTCCGGGTCGGGGGCTAGTTCTACGTTGTTGTCGGGCAACACGGCCAGTAGCGCGGGGCCGCTGGTGTCGGCGCGCGGCTTCGGCAAGGGCAGTTCCAGCGACACCGGCTCGCCCTTTTCCGCGGGGGAAGCCGTTTCGCGGTGGGCGGAAATGAAAATCTCCACGTCGCCGCGAGTCGGTTGCAGCAGGGGAACGTGCAGCACGCCGTCCTCGTCCACTTCGACTCCGTCCAGGGCGACCAGGTTGTCGGGCTCGACGGCGTCCACGTGCCATCCGGCCAGCGCTACGGGCAGCGCGAACACCTTGGCGCCGCGGATCGAGTAGCGCAGGCGAGCCCGCAGGTCGACCCGCTCCGCCCCCGCCAGGAGCACGTATTCGGGGTCGACGTTCAAACGGGTTGTCCTCGGGACCAGCCTCGCGTGCAGCAGCGCCGGCTGCATGGAGTACTCGAAGCCGGCCACTACGTCCTCCCGGCGGAGCGGTTCGGGCAACTGCTCGACGCGGTGGACGCCTCGGTGCGATCCCCAGAGCACCTGCCAGTCGTTCGGCACGACCACGGCCAGGTGCCCCCACTGCCGGACCGCGTCGACCACCGCGAATCCGGCCAAGTCCAACCAATCGCCCGGCGGCGCCCCTTCCAGGGTCCGGCGAGCCGCCAAGCCAACGTCCACCGGACCCGACGTCTTCCGATCGAGCCGGACTTCGACCAACCGTCCCGTGGAGGGGTCGGCCTCCTCGGGGTCGACCCGGGCCACGCTGTAACCGGCCGGCTCGTCCGGCACCAATTCCGATTGCGGCGGCAAGCGTACCTGGAAGCGATCGAAGGGAGCCCCGAAGCTGCGCACGGATAGGTTCGCATTCCACGCGATCGTTTGACCGTTCATGCGGGCCGACACGGCACCATCGGCTTGCAGCACCACCGGGATGGCGGCGGCGTCGGTTTCGGGTTCATACCAGGAGAGTTGGAAATCGCCTCCCGCCCCCACTACACTCAGTTCTGTGCCGTCTTCGCTGCTCGTTGGGGGCATCAGCGTCGTCCCTTCCGACGCCTCGGCGGCCACCTCGGCCATCGGAACCTTCAGCTTCAACTCCGAGGTCGGGGCGCGCGGCAACCGTAGGGCCAATCGTGTCCGCCCTCCGGCCGTGCTCAACGGCACCAGGAGTTTCAGTTTGATCGTGTGACGCTCGTCCGGCTCCCCCCGGAGGTAACACACATAGCCTTCCCCATTCGTACCCGGGTGCAGGAACGCCTCGGTCAATTCCGGATCCTCTACCTCCACCGGGGCTTGCACCATGGCCTGATCGAGCCGCAACGGCATCCGCACCCAGATCCGCTCGTGGACCAGAACGCGCGCGGTCAGCACCAGTTCGGCGTGGCCGTTGGTGGCCTCGCCGATCACCGAGAGCCATTGGATACTGAAAGGTGGCCGGGGGTCCTGGGCCAGCCCTTGCAGTAGCAACCACGCCCTCTCGAAGTCCTCGAAGTCGAAGCCGGGCACCTCCACGAGGTTTCCGTCCTTGCCGGGCAGCATCCAGGTGCGCAGCGACGATTCCTCGATGGCCGGCGGCTTTGCGGCGTCCTCGGTCGGCGCCGGCGTCGTGCCGTCGGCCTGCGCCGCTGCCGAAGCGGTGAGAAGGAGCGCCACCCCGCACCACACTGTAAGGTGATGCAAATGCCCCGCGACATAGTTAATCCTGGAACAATGCAAAGCGTCTCTCCCCACGAGCGCCTAACCGGCAAGTTCCGGCGGCGCCCCCTATTCTACCATCCCGGCCGCCTTTTGGTGAACTGGCGAGAAAAGCGGGACCTTTCCATACCACTCCAGTTTAGTCGCCCTGTCCGATGGTTCCAAGCACGGTCCGCGCCAAAATGCCCGTGCCCCTTCCGATCCGCACAACTAGGCAAGCTGCGCCGGATTAGGGTATAATTTCCAACTATGGCACTTCCATCCCTCATTGCCGACCTGCGCCGGAAACTTGGGCCGAAGAACGTCGTCCATGCCCCGTCGGAACTGGCCGTCTACGACTGCGATGCCTTCACCGTCGAGCGGCACCGGCCCGACGCCGTGGTCTTCCCTCAATCGACCGAGCAGGTGGTGGACATCGTGGAAACCTGTTCCAAGCACGAGGTCCCCATCATTTCTCGCGGAGCGGGAACCAGTCTGGCGGGTGGGTGTACGCCCACGAAAGGCGGGGTGGTTGTCATGCTGACCCGCATGAACCGCCTGCTCGAAATCAGCCTGCCCGATCGGCTTGCGGTTGTGGAGGCGGGCGTGCCGAACATCCAACTTGCCCGCCGCCTGGCCGGAACCGGCTACCAGTATGCCCCCGACCCGTCCAGCCAAGGAGCAAGCACGCTGGGCGGCAATGTGGCCACCAACGCCGGCGGCCCCCATACCCTGAAGGATGGGGTTACCGTCCATCACGTCCTGGGCATCGAGGCCGTGCTGGCCGATGGTTCCGTATTGCAGGTCGGTCCGGTCGACGACCCGGGGGTGCTCGATCTCCAAGCGGTCCTTTGCGGAAGTGAGGGCACGCTGGGTATTATCACCAAGGTGTGGCTGCGCCTTACCCGCGCTGCCGAGAATCACCGCGCCCTGCGCGCCGCGTTCGCCACGGTCGACGACGCCACGGCGACGGTCAGCCGGATTATTGCGGCGGGCATCATTCCCGCCGCCATGGAACTAATGGACCAGGGAATCCTCGGGGCCGTCGAGGAGGCGTTCCATTTCGGGTTCCCGCCCGATGCCGGCGCCATCCTCATCATCGAAGTCGACGGGCCGGCCGTCGGGCTGGACGAGCAACAGCGGCAGATGGTCGAGTTGTGCCGCAGCAACGGCGCCGGCGAGGTGCTCGAAGCCCAAACGGCGAAGGAGCGGGAAACGCTGTGGAAGTGCCGGAAACTGTCGGTGGGGGCCGTGGGCCGGCTCAGCAACAGTTATATGATCCAGGACGGCGTGGTGCCGCGCACCCGCCTGCCGCACATCCTGCGCCGGATTGCCGAAATCGCCCGGAACCACCAGGTGCGGATCGTCAACGTCGCGCACGCCGGCGACGGCAACGTCCACCCGATCCTCTTGTTCGACGAGCGCGACCGCGAAGAGGTGCGGCGCGCCCTGGCCGCCGGCCGCGAGTTGCTCGACGAATGCATCGCCTGCGGCGGCAGCGTGACGGCCGAGCACGGGATCGGCATCGAGAAGATCGAGTTCATGGAGCGGCTGTTCGCCCCGGCCGACCTGCGCGCGATGCGGCGGTTGCGCGAGGCGTTCGATCCGCACGGGCGCATGAACCCCGGAAAACTCCTTCCCGCCTAACCGTTCGGACTCCCATGACCAGCGCCACGGCCGAATACCTGCCCCTTCGCACCACGGCGGCGCCGCCCGATGAAGCGGCCCTGGCCGAGGCGGTGCGCCGGGCGGGCGCCGAGCGATGCCCCGTGTACCCGCTGGGCGGCCGCACCCGCCTGCACTACGGCGCGCCGCCCGAGGCGCCCGGCCTCGGGCTGGCCACCACCGCCATGGACCGCGTCCTCGACCATGCGGCCGACGACATGACAATCACCGTGGAAGCCGGCATAACCATCGCCCGGTTGGCCGAGGTGCTGGCCGCCCGGGGCCAGCGGCTGCCCATCGACGCCCCCCAGCCGGGCTGGGCGACCATCGGCGGGCTCGTCGCCACCAATACGTTCGGCCCCCGGCGGTTCGGCTACCGCACCATTCGCGACTACCTGATCGGCCTGCGCGCGGTCGACGGCCGCGGCGAGGCCTTCGCCGGCGGCGGCCGGGTGGTGAAAAACGCCGCCGGCTACGATATGCCCCGGCTGCTGGTCGGCTCGCTGGGGACGCTGGGCATCGTCACCGAGGTGAGCCTCATGGTGCGGCCCGTGCCCGAGGCGGCC
>SKJM01000664.1 GCA_007122045.1 Planctomycetales bacterium
GCATTGCCGGCGAACTCCAGCGGCTCATCGAAGGGATGGCCGCGCGGCACACCGGCTGGTTCACCCGCGGGCGTTACGAACTGCTGTTCCTGGCCATGCTGGGGTTCCTGCTGTTCCGCCTGGGCAGGAACTTCTTCTACGATTCATGGCTGGCCGACCCGCCGGCGCCGGTAGCCGGGATGGACTTCTACCTGGCCTCGGCGTTCTGGCTGCTGGTGTGGTCGCTCTTGCTGATTTGGCTGCTGGCCGGCCGTTTGCGGCGCGGGCTGCGGCGCGAGGTCGACCGGCTGGCCCTTGGCTGGCCGGAGCCGGGCGGCGAGGGGCTGTTCGGCTCGATCGAGGCCGAGTGCCGCCGCGTGCGGCAGTTTCAAACCGACCTGAAGCAACTTCACGGCGAGGTCGCCCACCTGCGCCACCACTTGAGCCTGCCCGAGGACGCGCTCGGGGCAAAGAGAAAGGAAGCATCATGAGTCATGCAGATACCGGCGGCGCCGGCGACACGGCGTTTACCTGCGGTGCGGTGCGCGTTCACGTAACGAACGATGAAGCGGAAATGGGCCGGCGGACGGCGGCGGCCATTGCCGCCGACCTGCAAGAGCGGGCGGCGAGTGGACCGACCGTGCTCTGGCTGATGGCCGCGCCGAGCGCGTTCGCTTTTTACCGGGCCCTGATCCGGCTGGCGGAGCAGGACGAGCCACTGCGGGCCGTCTTGCGCGCAACCCATTTTTTCCAATTCGACGATTACCCGATCGCCCGCGGCGGCCCCCGGTTTCCGGCAACGTTTCGCCACCTGCTGGAGAACTACTTTTATGAACCGTTGAGCGCCGTGTGCGGCCGCCTGCCCCACGTGCACGCCCTCGAACTGACCGGCGGCGCCGGGGACGAAGACATACAACGACGGTACCGCGACGATCTGCTGGCGCTGCGCGCGAAGGGCGCCGCGCTGATCGAACTGAAGGGTACCGGCATGGACGGCCACTGGGGATTTCACGGAGCGGAAACCCCACTGGACATGGAACCCGACATGATCAGCGTCCCCATGAACGGCCAGAACATGCGCCAGCAGATGCTCGACTGGCCGCATCTGTTCCCCACGATCGACCAGGTGCCCACCCGGGCGATCACCTTCAACGTGCCGATGTTCCTGCTGGCGGACCGTATCTACGACAATACGCCGCAAGCGCAGAAAGAATACGCGGTGCTGGCCGCCTTCGGCACGGACGCGGTGCTCAACGAGGTGCCGTCGTCGGCCTTGAAACAACACGGCCGCGCCGAGGCGTTGGTCACCCGGCAGGCCGCGCGGGCCCTGCTGGAATTCCGGGCCGGGCGGGCGCGCGATCCGGAGTATCGACTTTCCCCGGCCACGCACGCGCGCCTGGCGGCGCTGTGGCGCGACGAACGCCTCCCGCAGATGGCGCGCGAAAACGCGGCCATCATGGATGGGGTGCTCTGCAAACTCGGCATGCTGTGAACACCCGCTGGTGCGAAGCGCGCTGCTACGACACCTTGTGAATGCGCCGCCGCGGGATGGCATGCGGCGCCGGCGGCTTGCCGGCCAGGGGAACGGCAATGACCATGTCGTCGTCGGGCGCGTCGTCCTCGGCGGGATCGTCGGGCTTGGCGGCGCGCGGACGGAAGAACCGGCCGAACGGACCGCTGAGCATCGCCGGCAGGAAGATCAAATCGCCCACCAGCGCGGCGAACAGCAGCGTGAGCATGAGCATGCCGAACCGCTGCGTGGGGGTGAAGGTGCTGAAGGCGAAGGCGGCCAGGCCGAAGCCGGCGATGAACGTCGTTTGCGTCATGGCGTTGGCGCAGCGCTCGTAGGCCATCATGGCCGCGCCCTTGCGGTCGAGCCCCTGGTCGAGGCCGCGCCGGAACCACGTGAGGTAGTGGATCGTGTCGTCGACGGCCACGCCGAGGGCCACGCTGGCGGTCATCATGGAGCCGACGTCGACGAGGATCCCCAGCCAGCCCATCGTGCCGAAGATGACCACCACGGGAAACATGTTGGGGACCATCGACACCAGGCCGGCCGACGGGCTGCGGAGCACGAACATCATCACAAAAGCGATGAGCACGAAGGCCAGGGCGAGGCTTTCGAACAGGCCGTTCATCAATTCGTGCTGCGTTTTGTACACCACGGGGACCAGGCCGGTGTAGGTCACGTCGATGCCCTCGACGCCGGCCTCGCGATAGGCGGCCAGGACGGGCTCCACGTTGGCCTGGATGTCCGCGACGAATTCGCCGTAGTCGAGGTCCGTCAGCGCGGCCACTCGGCCGGTGATGCGCCACAACTCTTCATCGGTCTCCTCGTCGACGGTCAGGTATTCGCGGAACTGGCGCCGGTGGAGGTCGAGCCGCCGGCTGAGAACCTGGTCTTGGGTGCGCCGGCGGTTGAGGATTATATCCGGGATTCCCCGGGACCGGCTGGGGGTGATGTCGGGGGCGAAGGTGGCGGCGGAGAGCGCGCCGCCGACGTCGGGCATGGCTTCGAGGGTTTGCTCGATGTGCTGCGCCAGCCGCATCCGCTCGACCATGTTCAGTTCGTTCTTCTGGTTGTCCACCCGGAGGACCACCTCCATGGGCACCAGGGGGCCGAGGTGGTTCTCCAGCCAGGTGTAGTCGGCGATGATCGGCGCGTCGGCCGAAAAGAGCTTCATCAGCTTCACCGAGGTCTGAATCTGCGCCACCCCCACCACCAACAGCAGCATGACGGCCAGGCAGCCGGCGGCCACCCAGCCGTTGCGCCGGATGACCAGGCCGCCCACGCCGCGCCAGAACCGCAGGATGAGCGTTTCCTTCAACTCCTCGGAGTTGCCCCGGCGCGCCTCCTCGGCCACTTTGCGCGAGGGGAAAAAATGGAGGCAGGCGGGCAGGAACAGGAACACCCACGCCAGGGTCGCCAGCACGCCCCAGGCCGAATAGACGCCGAACTTGCTGATGGGAATCACGTGGCTGGCCAACAGGGAGCCGAGCCCCAGGGCGGTGGTGAGTGCGGCCAGCGAGCATGGCAGCCAGCCCAGCGCGACGGCCCGCTCCGGCGCGCGGTCGAGGCCGTGATCGTGGATGGCGTCGTGATAGTAGTTAATGACGTGGATGGCGCTGGAAATGGCCAGCACGTACACCAGCGCCGGCATCGACAGCAGGATGGCGTCGGACGTGCCGCCGCTGAAAAAGACGCTGGCCATGGCCGTGCCCGCGGCCAGCAACGCCGTGATAATGACAATAATCGTCAAGCGGATGCTGCGGAAGCACAGCCACGACATCGCCAGTCCGACGAACAGCGACAACCCGGCCAGTCGTATCAAGGTGCGTTCGCCCTCGACATCAATCGCCACGTTGTCGACCGGCGGTCCGCCCAGACGGATCCCCTCCGGCCTTGGCGCCCGGCCGTAAACCAGTTCGCTGAGGAAACCGCCGAAGGCTTCCGCACCGCGCAGGAGCAAATTGCCCGCCGGCTGCCGCTCGGGCGGTTCGATGTCGCATTGCCGGGCCAGATCGCGGATGATCGCGAGGGTGGGGCGCAGTTGCTTCCCCGCGGCGGTGTCGGTCAGCGTGACGATGAGGCACGTTTTCGAGTGGTCCGGGCCGATAATGGTCCCCTCGAGCCGCGCGAGTATCTCCTCCTCGGGAAGCTCCGGAAATCGGGCTTTCATGTCCTGGACCAACCGGGCGCCGGTCAGGACGGGCGTTTTGAACGGCGACCGCCACGTGTGGACGAGTTCCTCGATTTCCCGAGCCCTGCCGGCGTCGAGCCCCGGTACGGCCCGCAAGTTGGGATGGGCCTTCAACGCCGACCGCGTCAGAAGCCCGTGCTCCCGCAGCACGTCGGCCTCGCGGCGGGCGATGCCGAGCTGTCCGAGGTTCGGGTCGAAGTTTTCGAGCTTCTCGGCAAGCAGGTGCAGTCGCTGATCGTCCAGCGTGCACCCTTCCCAGCTTGCCAGCACGAATTGCTCGTGCGGGAAGTGCTCGGTGAACCACGTGTGGACGGCGGTTTCCTCGAAACTATCCGGCAGCCAGTCCTTGACGTCGTTGCGATTGCTGTCGACGGTCAGGCGGGTGCCGCGCAGGATCATCGGCATGAGGAACACCGCAATGGCGATGATCAGGAAGCCGCGGCGTGCGAAGAATGAGTGGTTTTTCATGCGGAGGCGGGACCGGCAATGGCTTGAGTGCGACGCGCGCCGCCGGGATGGACACCCCCCACACGAGTGCGGCATTACCCGCCCGTGCCCCCTGTCAATGGAGAAGCGGCGTTTTCTTTAGTCTACACTCACAGTCCGGCGGAGTCCATGCCGACTTGGGTCCGGGTTTCACTGCCACCGGTTCCCCTGCGCAACCGCCCAGGTCGCCCATCTTGCGCGGACAACCCCGTAGAGGGCCTGAAGCCCCGCCAGTTCGCTAGAAGGTCCACTCAAAGCCGGCGGTCAAGCCGTGGTAGAAGACGGTCGCCCCGGTATCCACCCGCCCGGTGGGCGTCGGGGTGAACTCCATTTGGTTCGGGCCCAGGGCCAGCCCGGCTATCCACATCAGGTCGTACGAGCCAGTCAGCCAGAAGTGGGGGGTGATCATATACTTGCCGGTTGCGCCGAACTCGATCACCGCGGCCAGGGCTCTGCGACTATCGCCGGTCTGAAAGTTCGGAGCGATGCCGAATCCCGTACTCCTGACCAGGCTGACCTGGTCGGCCGAATTGACCATGGCGGCGGTTTTCCCGCGGAATCCCCAGGACCACTTGTTGTAGCGGTAGATCAGGTCGCCTCCGATCTGCAGGCCCACCATGCTATTGCCCGCCCACACGTGGTAATCGCCGAAGGTATCGAACACGTCGCCGTTCTCGATAATCCGGCTTCGCGAACTGAACTGGGAACTATCGCCGACGCGCATGGCCCGCAAGCCGTAGAGAAACGAATAATAGGGGCCGGGCCGCTTCTCGCGCCGCCACCGCCCGCTAGGATGCAACACTAAGCGGTCCTTGCGGATCCGCGGCCGGATGCGGGCGTTCAGTTCCCAGTTGTGGATGTGCGATCGGGAGTTGAACAAGTGGGTATCGGCGAAATTGAACCCCCCGAAGACGCTGGTCCCCAAAATGTCGACGGTGCGGTCGAACGGGCTGAATAGATTGCCGGTTTCGACCCCGAAGAACGGGGAAATTCGCTTCCCGGTCACGACCCTCGTCTCGTCCCAGGCGTGGAACCCCCAGAAGGTAAACTCAAGGAAGTGGTCGCGATTTTCCGAATCGCGCGCCAAGTGACGCCCAATGGTCATGTAGTAGCCCGGCGTCGCCTCAAAGGTGATCGATTTCGTGCTCATGCGGGTGGCGGCGAACGGCGTCTCCAACTGGGCGGAGACGTCGGGCAGATATTCGGAAGAAAGCTCCCGGCGGCGCGGTCGCCCCCTGGTGAACACGCGCACCTGGTGGTCGGTGTACCAGGTGGGGGGGCAGCAAACGCCCTTGCCGAGGAAATCGCACGGGCCGAGGGGATCCTCCGAGTAGGTGCTGCCGTCCAGACTGATCCCCCGATACTCCGCCATGGCCCGGGCCATATCCTCGGCCAGGAAGTCCTCGGTGATTTCGCCGTCCCAGGGCATTTCGCGATAGGCGGGGTCAGGGGGGAAAGCCTGCTGTCCCACCGTTTCGCCGGAAAACATCCGTTCCGACGCCAAGCCGGTATGTCCGCAGGCAAGAACGGTTGCCACCAGCACCAATGGGGTAATCGGAGTTCCCCTGCCTGTCCAAGCCATTTTGCTCACGATATCCTCCTTGACTGAGCCACAACGCGGTAGCGCGTGCGCCCGGCTACCTTGCTGGTCGCAAAAAGTCACACCAGGTAAATCGGCCGATCGCCGCCGTCACAACAGAAATAACCGATAAATCCGCGCAAAACCCCGCAGACACCTTGGCCGACAAGCAGGAAAGATAGCCCGCAAACAACCCAGAATGCCCATCGCGCCATTCGCGGCGGCCTGGAAGTCACTCGTTCTTGTGGCAAGGACTCCAGCTTCGGGATCCTGCGAAGCAGCTCGAATCGGGGAGGTGCAGCTAACCTCCGAAAGGGATCACATGCGTTGCGCAGCCAGCATGCGCCGGCCTATCTTGATCAGCGGATCGCGCTGCGGCCTGGTCATCTGGAAGACGGCCTCCCAGAGCGCCTCTTCGGCTGCCGTCCATTCACATTGGCGCCGGCCCATGGCCGCCTGCGCGGTTTCGTACAGTTTCTTCCGCCCGAAACCCTTTGTCACCACGCCTTCCAGGAACCAGGCGAAGCTGGGAATGAACTTCGGCAGCGGCTTGCCCGTGGCCGAAATCAAGGCCATCGCGCCGGCGTATGTTCCCGTGTTGAACAGGGTGCCGATGGAGGTCTTCGTGTGGTCGCCGATCAGCGCGCCGATCTTGGTCGAGCCGGTGTCGATGGGCCGTTTGCCGTCCAAGGCGATGGAGACGTTCGTGTAGTCGTTCTTCAGGTCGCTGTTGCTGGTGAACGCCCCCAGGTTGACCCACCGGCCCACGTAGGCGTGGCCCAGGAAGCCGTCGTGGTACTTGTTCGAGTATCCCTGAATGATCGATTCCTCGACCTCGCCGCCGACGCGGCACATGGGCCCGATGGAATTGCCCTCGCGGCAGTTGGCGCCGAGCAGCATCGACCGGCGGCCGAGGTAGCAGGGCCCTTCGACGCGGGTGAAGGGGAGCACCTCGGCCTCTTCGTCGATGTAAATCGGCCCGCCGGAGGCGTCGAGCACGACCATGGGATGGATGCGGGCGCCCGGCGCCACGTACACGTCGGCCGGGCCGCCGCGCACGGCCTTCGGCTCCTCGATCGTCCCTTCGACGCCGCTGCGGCCGAGGGCCTGAAAATCGCGCGCAATCTGCGCCGGGTTCTCGAGAATGAGGTCCCAGGTGTAGTTCCAGGAGGGCGGCGCGGGGTCGCCCTTGGGCAACTGCGCCCGCGCCGAATCGAGCAGCGCCTCGACCGAGCCGGCATCGAGCTTCTCCAAATCGGCCCGTTCGATTCGGACGGCGACCGTGCGGCCCTCGGCGTCGGCAACCACCCGGCTCGGCCCCTCGGCAAGGTCTCCCACTTTGTGGGCCTTCAGCCGCGGATGCACCAGCAGCAGGTCGTCGCCGGTGAGCTGCGAGGCGTCGTTGACCGGCAGGTCGACCTGTTCGCGGTAGAAGTCGGCCATGTACGGGGGGACGAAACAGGCGACGTCGGCGGTTCCCGCGGCGGCCACAAGTTTCTCGCGGAGCGAGGTGATGCCGCACCGCAACTCCCAGATGGGCCGGTTCAGCGCCAGGGGGTCGAAATGATAACGTTTCTCGTCGAGCAGGTCGAACAGGATCAGTCGCATACGAATCTCCAGCGTTGGGGGACGCGCCGCTTCAGGGAGCGTTGGGCATCTTGGCTTGAATCCACTCGTAATAGTCAAGCATCTTCAGCTTGCCGGCCGCCGGCCGATCGAGGATGCACATGGCCTTGCGGTGCAACTGCAGCGCGCTGGCCGTGTTCATCGTGGTGATCGGCCCCTCGAGGGCGTTGGCGACGGCCTGGGCCTTCTTCTCGCCGTTGGCCAGCAGCACGATCTCGCGCGCTTCGAGAATGGTACCCACCCCCATCGTGATGGCGTAGATGGGCACTTCGTCGGGCGAGTTGAAGAAGCGGGCGTTGTCCTCGATGGTCTGCCGGGCGAGGGTCTTGATGCGCGTGCGCGAGCCGAGCGAGCTGGACGGCTCGTTGAACGCGATGTGCCCGTCGCCCCCGATGCCGAGCACCTGCAAGTCGATGCCGCCGCAATCGCGGATGCGCTGCTCGTACCACGCGCAGAAGGCCTCGTAGTTGTCGGTCGTGCCCGAGGGGATATACGCATTCTGCTTCGGGATGTTGATGTGCTTCAGCAGGTTTTCCCGCATGAAGTAATGGTAGCTTTGCGGGTGGCTTTTCGGCAGCCCGACGTACTCGTCGAGGTTGAAGGTGGTGACCTGGGAGAAGTCGAGCCCTTCATCCTTGTGCATGCGGATCAGCTCCTGGTACAGGCCCAGGGGGGTCGAACCGGTGGCCAGGCCGAGCACGGCGTTCGGTTTGGCATTGAGGACCCGGGCCACGACGCGCGCGGCTGCCTGCGACACCTGTTCATAGGTTTCTTTGACAATGACTTCCATTGTTTGCGACCTCAGCCGGTTGTGTGGAGACGGCGGCGTCCTATTCCACCAGGGCGCCAATGAAGTCGACCGCCCCTCCCACCGTATCGACGGCCAGGGCGGCGTCTTCGTCCATTTCGATGCCGAACTCTTCTTCGAACGCGGCAACCAGTTCGATCGACTGGGTGCTCTCGGCCCCCAAGTCGAACACAAAATGGCTTTCCGGCTCGACCATCTCGGGATCGACGCCCAACACCTTGCACGTTACCTTGACGACCCGTTGTTCCACTTCACTTCGATCCATGGCGTATGCTCCTTGGGAAAGAAAAAAGGCAGGGGTTATTCGCTCAGTCGGATCCGCACGTCGGCCACGGCGTTGCCCTTGTCGGCCGCCAGGGCGATGAGCGGGTTCACGTCGAGTTCCGTAATGCGCTGGAAATCGGCCACCAACTGCCCGAGCCGCACGAGGCTCTCCTCGATGCTGGCCACGTCGGCCGCGGGGCCGCCCCGGGCGCCTTCGAGCAGCCGGTACGCCGTCACCCTGCGCACCATGCGCGACGCGGTGGCGCGGCTGATCGGCGCCAGGCCGAAGGTCACGTCCTTGAACAGGCTGACGTAAATGCCTCCCAGGCCGAACATGAGCGTGGGCCCGAAGACCGGGTCGCGCTCGGCGCCGAGGATCACCTCGTAGCCATCCGGGATCATCGGCCGCACGAGCATGCCGTGCAGTTCGGCTTCCGGGGCCAACTCGCGAAGCTGCCGCAGCATCCGCTCGAAGGCGCCGAGCACCGAGTCGGCCTTGGTGAGATTCAGCGTAACGCCCTTCACTTCCGACTTGTGCACGACCTGGGGGCTGACCACGCGGAGCACCACGGGATAGCCGATCTCCTCGGCGAACGCCACCGCCTCGTCGGCCGTCCGGCACAGCTTGTATCGCGGAACCGGCAGGCCATAGGCTTCCAGCACGGCGAGCGCCTGATCCTCGGGCAGGTACCCCGGGGGCGCGGCGTCGATGATCGCCCGGGCGGCCGTCTCGTCAACGGGCACCCGCTCCACCTCGTCCAGCGACTGCCGCCGCCACTGGCGCATGCGCTGCACGTCGGTCATGGCGGCACAGGCCCACTCCGGCAGGATGTAGTGCGGAATGCGGGCCTGCTGCAACAGGTCGATGCCCGGCTGCACATCGGCCGCCCCCATGAAGGAGCACGCAATCGGTTTGGCCGTCTCGCGATGAATGGCGCAGATGCCGCGGGCGATCGACTCGATGTCGGTCATCGACTGCGGCGTGAGGATGACCAGCGCCTGGTCGACGTTCGGGTCGTCGAGCACGGCGCCGAGCGCGGCCGTGTAACGGTCGGCCCGGGCGTCGCCGATCACGTCGACGGGATTTTTCATGTTGGCCGCGGCCGGCAGGGCCTTTCGGAGTCGCTCGGTCGTGGTCGAATCGAAGCGTGGGATGGTCAACCCCAACCGGACCGCCGCGTCGGTGGCCATCACCCCCGGCCCGCCCGCGTTGGTCACAATCGCCAGCCGGTCGCCTTGCGGCAGCGGCTGATAGGCATACATGATGGCGCTGTTGAACAGTTCCTCAATGGAATTGACGCGGATGATGCCGGCCTCCTCGAAGACGGCGTCGCAGATGGCGTCCTCGCCGGCCAGCGAGCCGGTGTGGCTGCTCGCGGCGTCGGCCCCCTGCGGTGTGCGCCCGCTCTTGATGGCCAGGATGGGTTTCGCTCCCTCGCCGCGCGTTACCCGGCGGGCCATCTCAATCAGCGCCCGGCCGTCGCGCAATTCCTCCAGGTACAGCAAGATGACGTCGGTCTGCGGGTCCTGGTGGAGGTACTCGAACAACTCGATTTCGGTCACCCCCGCCTTGTTGCCGAAGCTGACGAACTTCGAGAACCCGATGCCCTTCTCCCGGGCGTAGTCGAGTACGGCCGTGCACAGCGCGCCGGACTGGCTGAGGAAGGCGATGCGGCCATGATCCGGCATTTTGCGTGCAAACGAGGCGTTCAACTGCACGTTGGGGTCGGTGTTGATCAACCCGAGGCAGTTCGGCCCCACCATGGCGATGCCGTACTCCTGGCAGATTTCCTTGAGTTTCAACTCGCGTTCGGCGCCTTTGGGGCCCACTTCGCGGAAGCCGGCCGAGATGACGATGACCGACTTCACGCCCTTCTCGCCGCACTGCTTCAGCGCCCGCTCCACCACGTTGGCCGGAAAGACGATGACCGCCTGCTCGACCTCGTCGGGAATATCGACCACATAGCGGTAGGCCCGCACCGCACAAATGCTGCGTTTGCCCGGCGCTACCGGATACACCGTTCCCCGGTAGCCGCTGGCCAGGATGTTGTAGAAGATGTCGTAGGGCACCGTGCCGGGTGTAGGCACGACCCCCGCTACGGCGATGCTCTCGGGGCAAAACAGGCCATCCAGCCTGTGGCGAGCCGGAGTCGAGGGCCTGGGGCCGGAACCGGCCGACGCCCCGGTTCCCTTCAAGGATGAATCGGTCATGGCAATCGGGCACCTGGGGTGAAATTTTTGGGCCACGGTCCGTCGATCCGAAGTTCGACCGGGCAGGGCACATTCGCCTCCACACCACCACACAGGCGAGTGTACCGCCATCCCCCCACACGTGGCCGACGGAACACTGGGTGCGATGATTGTGATTGAGCCGGACCGGGATGTCAAGCGGGGCATTCCGGCCCATCGACGCCGACAGGGCCCCGCCTTCCGACGAGTGGGGAAACCGACCGCAGCTCCGGAGCGACGGCATGCCCGCGACGGGTCCGCCTGCCGCTCGCCTCAGAGCATCACGGGAATCAGCTCGATCCCCCGCCCGGTGCCCAGGTTCCGGGAGTATTGCTTCTGCTCGGCATTGTTCCAGTGCTCGTGAACGCCGAGACTGCCGAGTCGGCGGGTGGCCGTGGCATGATCGGGGTCGTAGAACGTGCCCGACGGCGGGTCGCCGGCCAGCGCGGCCTCGTGCAGGTAGTCGTCGGCGCCGGGTTGTCGGGGAAAGTCGTCCCGATCCGCCCAGAGGAAATCAAACGCCACGGAATCGACGGCCACCGCATCCTGCGAGGCCAGCAGGCTGCACGGCCATTGCCCGTCGAACGGCGGCACCTGCATCGGTTTCGGCTCGGCGTCGCGGGGGTGCACGCCGGAAAACAACCCGTCAATCAGGTGCAGCACCGTCTTGCCGCCCAGGTGGGCATGGCCCATCAGGTCGACGAGCGTGCGGTACACGCCGGTTTCCTTGGCGAAGCAGCCCGGGTGCATGTTGTAGTAGCCCTCCTCCACCGGCCAACGCACCAGCGAGCCCAAGTGGTTCTTCGCGCACAGCGTCACCCCGGAGCCCATGTGGGCCTTCAGATTGGCGAAGTTCACGAGGTACGTCGCCTCGGCGAAGCAGGTGGGCACGCGGTCCTGCCTGACCCCTTCCGGGCGGCAACTCCAATGGAACGGTACGTCCGAGGGAGTCACCGCGGCCCGGCCGAACTTGCCCGCGTGGTCCTCATACCGCACTTGCGGAAATTCGCCGTGCATGATGTCGTAGTATTCGTTGGCCAGGTTGGCCAAGGTGTCGCTGACGGTAATGTCGGCCGGGCGGACTCCGGCCTCGCCGGTAAGCTGCCGCAGCAGGGCAACAAGCAGTTGCGGCGCCGTGTTCATGTAGTCGATTTGCCGGGTCAGCGCGTAGGTTTCGGGATCGACGTTGGGGACGCGCCAGATCAGACCGACCCAGTTGGGCTTGACGGCGACCTTCTCACCTTTGCGGTACCCGGTGTCGCCGCGCCCGCCGGCCGCGTTGAAGTGGCGGAACAGCCTCGCCCACGCCTCGGCGGGCGTGGCCGCGCCGGCCAATTCGCAAACGGCGTGCTGCATCATCGCGTCGGCGCGGTCCTGGCTGAGGTGCTCGGGCTGCCACCAGTGGCCATGGCCGGGGCCTTGCCAATCGAGCACGTGGGGGTCGTGCACCCATACCACGCGGCCGGGCCGAACGCCCTTCGCCTCACCCAGCGGGGCGAGCCGCTCGAGCGGGTCGCTTTCCGGCGCCGCCCCCCACAGCGGCTTGGCACTGACCGCGCCGGCCAGCGCCGCGGCCGTTCCCATGAAATGCCGGCGGCTAAGGCTGCCGTTGTCGGCGCCCGACTCGGGGTGCGCCCGGAGTGTGTCGTTGTGGGTATCCATGGCTTGGCTCCCGGAGAAAGAGGGATGTAACGGACTGTCGCCAACCCCCATGTTATAGCCGATCCCGGAGGGCGCTGCATCGCCCGGTCCTGGGCGATCCGCCTTTCCGGCCGCTGTGCCGGCCGGTACCATGGACGCAATCATCCTCACGACGTGGGGCCTGCACCCCTTAGGGGGCGGCTTACCGCGAAGTCATTATTTCCATTACGATAGACGTTCCCGACCCGTTCGCCGTTGAGCACGAGCCCGGAACGTCGTGCCGCAGCCCTGATGAAACACGATCAGCAAATCACTACCCGGATGGTCCGAGCGGCATGCCTGTGCTCGTGGATGGTGGTGACCACCCTGCTCCTGGTACCCAACCCAGGTGTGCTGGTGGGGATGCGGCAAGCGCCCCTTGCGAGGTATGCGCTGCTGGCGCATGTCGGCTCTTTCTTCCTGCTCAGCGTGCTCACCCTGTCAAGCCGGCTTCCCCTTTCCGTGCCGGCAACGCTTGCAGGGCTGCTGTTCTACGGAGCGGCCGTGGAACTGCTGCAAGGACTGGTGCCGCGCCGGACGGTTTCGTTCGCCGACTTTCTGGCGAACGCCCTTGGAATCGCCATGGGCGCAGCCGCATACGCCGCCGCCGCGTGGTATCGGCGACGGCGCATCGACGCGCGGTGAGTGGACCGGCTGCTACCGCTCGCCCCCACCGGGGGGTGGAGTTTGCGCCTGGGAGATCACTCCCGGCCGCACCCGCTTCTGAACGTCGGTTTCCAGCACGCCGAACGTGGCTTCGTGGCGCTGGATCGTCAGCGTCAGCGCATGCAGCATCCGCTTGGCCGTGTAGAAGTTGGTGATGATCCGTTGCGTGACGGGGATGGGGCTGGTGGGAACCCCGAACGGCTGCGAGTTCACGCCGAAGTCGATGATCAACTCTTCCGGCGTGCCGGTAACGCGACAGAAGTTCGCGTACGTCGCCGTTGCCCTGGTGTCGTCGATCTCGACTTGGGGGCGCTGTTGGGCCTGCCGGGGCGCGCCCGGCTGACCCGGGCTACCCGTGGGCGCCGATGCTTCCGTTGGTTTGTTTTCCGGTTCTTTCGCCACAATCGCTCTCCTCATTAGCTAGTGTGTGCAGCATGCAACACGCGTCCCGCCAATCGGGGCGCTTGCCTTCCGCCTCCATTACTCGAAACAAGACGGCCATTATAGGAGAATAGCATTTCCTGTTGAACCGGGGGGTGGAACCGCTCCAACGCAGCGCGGTTCCCTAAAGTGTTGGGCAGATTGTTCCGATTATGTTGACGGCGTCAACTAGAGAGAGTTTGCGGGCCGGCCGTGCCCCTCGTTCCCCGCTGAGCGTGGAAACGGTCAAAGAATGGCCACGGCTCCCCACGGCGACGGACGCAAAATGTCGCCACCGGTCGGAGCACGGCAAGGAGACGCGAGCGGCCTCGGGCTGAAGCCCAAGACCCCCAATTGCGCCAAGATCCCCCAACTCACCCAGCTTGCCTGAGCTACGAGGCCTCGGAACATGCCTTTCCACCCAAACTTCGGCCGATCCTGCCGCGTTGCCGTCCTGTTGCTGCTGGCACTGGGCGGCTGCCGGTCGCTCGACTTTTACGACCCTGCGGCCGAGGCCCCGATCCCGGAGCCGCTCATCCCGCC
>SKJM01000288.1 GCA_007122045.1 Planctomycetales bacterium
GAAACCGGCCGGGGCAGGCCCGGCGCGGAAAGGGGAAGGGTGCGCGGAGGCATGGATAGCGGGCCAGTCATCGAACCGGCCGGGGCAAGCCCGGCGGGGAAGGGGGAAGGGTGCGTGCAGGGTGGGTAGCGGGCCAGTCATCGAACCGGCCGGGGCAGGCCCGGCGGGGAAAGGGGAAGGGTGCGCGGAGGCATGGGTAGCGGGCCAGTCATCGAACCGGCCGGGGCAGGCCCGGCGGGGAAGGGGGAGAGGGTGCGGGGCGAGCGGGCCGCCGGGGGCGGAGGCCCTGCGGCTTGCATCTTGGCTGCCGCCATGCTCTAATCGGTCCTTTGACGAGAGGCGGAGCGAAGTTCATCGATGTGTTAGCCGCCGCCGTTCACGTTGAGCCATCTTGGGAGCCGCTTCGATGAGCCGATTCGAAATCCGAAAAGATAAGCTTCGCCGCGCCGTGAAGCGCGCCGGGGCCGACGCCCTGCTGGTGACCAATTTCCGAAACGTCACGTACCTGACCGGTTTTACGGGCGACGACAGTTATCTGCTGCTGCGGCGTGACGGCGAAACCCTGCTGAGCGATGGCCGCTACACCACCCAGTTGAAGGAAGAATGCCCGGGCTTGGACCTCGACATTCGCCGCCCCAATGTGAAGATGGTCGATGCGACGGCTCGGCTGGCGCGCCGCGCGAAGGTGGGCAAGCTGGCCATTGAGGCCGACTCGATGACCGTGGCCTTCCGCGACAACTTGGCCGAGAGGCTTTCCAGGGTGGAACTGGTCAGCACGTCAGGCCGGGTTGCCCAATTGCGGCTGCGCAAGGACCGCGACGAGGTGCGGCGGATTCGCCAGGCCGTCGCGTGCGCCGAAAAGGCGTTTGCCGCCGTGTGCGCCGCCTTGACGCCGGAAAAGACGGAAAAGGAAGTGGCCGATGAATTAGACCATACCATGCGGCAAATGGGGGCGCAGTGCGCCTCGTTCCCCCCCATTGTGGCTGTTGGGCCGCGGTCCGCCCTCCCCCACGCACCCCCAACCGAGCAGCGGATCGGAGAAAACGGCTTTGTCTTGATCGACTGGGGGGCGCGCGACGATTTGTATGTGAGCGACTTGACTCGCGTGCTGATTCGCGGCAAGCTATCGGCCAAGCTGCGGCGGGTGTATTCCGTAGTGCTCGACGCCCAAACGAAGGCCATCGAGGCCATTCGCCCCGGCGTGCCCGCCAAAGACATCGATGCCGTCGCCCGCGGGGTCATCGCCGATGCCGGTTTCGGCCGCCGCTTCAGCCACGGGCTGGGGCACGGCATCGGACTGGACGTCCATGAAGGTCCACGATTATCGTCAATCGTGGAGACGGTGTTGCGGCCGGGCATGGTCGTGACGGTTGAGCCGGGCATATACCTGCCCGGTTGGGGGGGAGTGCGTATTGAAGATGACGTGCTGGTTACCCGCAACGGCTGCGAGGTGCTGACCAGTGCGGCGAAACAACTGAACGAGGTGGTGCTAAGCTAGGGGAGCGGGGCGAAGCGGCAACGGTCGTCTCGCCCCAAGGCCCGACCGGCCGCCCCGGAACCAACTGCCGGGGCAGCCGCCCGCCGTTTGTCGCCGACCGCGTGGAACCATCAATTTGGGAGATATTGGCATGGCCGGTTCCTTGCCGAACCAGGACGTATTCGACGTGCGAAAAGTACGCCGTTTGATCGTGCTCATGAAGGAGTACGACCTGAGCGAACTCGAGATTCAACAAGGCGAGACGCGCATCCAGCTTCGCCGGGGCGGGGGGGCGAACGTGCCGGTGGAAACCATCGGAGCGCCGGTCCCTGCCGTAGCGGCACCGGCGGCCGCACCGGGGGCGGAAACGCCGAAACCCGAGGCGGCCCCGCCGCCCGAGGAGAAGATGACGCTAATCCGCAGCCCGATGGTCGGCACCTTCTACTCGGCCCCTGACCCGGAATCGCCGCCGTACGTGAAGGTGGGCGACCACGTGGGGCCGGATACGACCATCTGCACGGTGGAGGCGATGAAGGTTTTCAACCAGATTCCCGCGGAAGTTACCGGCAAAATCGTGGCCGTGCTCGCCGACAACGGCGAGACGGTGGAGTTCAACCAACCCCTGTTCAAAGTCGACACGCGAGGATGACCCCGGCGGTCGCGGCCGGGGCGCCCCCGCAGGGTGCACCGGGCCGCCGCCATGGCCCATTCCCAATATCGACCCCTAGCAACGCGTCATGTTCAAACGCATCCTGATTGCCAACCGGGGCGAGATCGCCCTGCGGATCATTCGCGCGTGCCGCGAGCTGGACGTGGAGACCGTGGCCGTCTTCAGCGAAGCCGACCGAGGAGCGGCCTACCTCGACCTGGCCGACGAGGCGTATTGCATCGGACCCGCCCGGGCCACCGACAGCTACCTGAAAATCGACCGCGTCATCAGCGCCGCCGAGGTGGGCAACGTGCAGGCGATCCACCCGGGCTACGGGTTCCTGTCGGAGAACGCCCACTTCGCCGACGTATGCCGGAGCTGCCACATCGAGTTCATCGGCCCTTCGTCGGAGTCGATGGCCCTGCTGGGCGACAAGAACGCGGCGCGCCGCCTCGCCCACGAAAACGGGGTGCCCACGGTCCCCGGCAGCGAGGGGCTCATCGAAAACGAAGCCGAGGCCATCAAGCTGGCCCACGAAATCGGTTTTCCCGTGCTCGTGAAGGCCGCCGCCGGCGGCGGCGGCCGCGGGATGCGGGTGGCGGTGAACGACCTGGCGCTGCGGTCGGCCATCCAGCAGGCCCAGAACGAGGCCCAGGCCGCGTTCGGCAACCCCGATATCTACCTGGAAAAGTACATCGAGCATCCCCGGCACGTCGAAGTCCAGGTGATTGCCGATACGCACGGCAACGCCGTCCACCTTTGGGAGCGCGACTGCACCATGCAGCGGCGCCACCAGAAGCTCATCGAGGAGAGCCCGGCGCCGAACCTCGACCAGGAAACGCGCAACGCCATGTGCAACGCGGCGGTGCAGCTCACCCGCGCCGCCAACTACCACAACGCGGCGACCGTCGAGTTCGTCGTCGACCGCCAGGGCAACTTCTACTTCATTGAAGTCAACGCGCGCATCCAGGTCGAGCACCCGGTGACCGAGTTCGTGACCGGCCTGGACCTGATCAAGGCCCAGATTCGGGTGGCCTCCGGCGAGCCGCTGCCGGCGGAGTTCGCCCAGGAGCGGATCGAGCAGCGCGGCACGGCCATCGAGTGCCGCATCAATGCGGAAGACCCGTCGAAGAACTTCCGGTCCAGCCCGGGCGAAATCCGCCGGATGATCGTTCCCGGCGGGTTCGGGGTCCGGTTCGATTCCCACGTCCACGCCGGCTACGTGGTCTCGCCGCATTACGACTCGATGATCGGCAAACTGATCGTCCATCAGCGGACGCGCGAGGAGGCCATCGCCTGCATGAAGCGGGCGCTGGACGAATTGACCATCGAGGGCATTCAGACGACGAAGCCCATTTTGCGGGAGATCATCGACCACGCCGCCTTTGTCGAGTCGCGGGTCGATACCACCTTTATCGAGCGAACCTGGCTGTGAGGAATGTCCCTGGGGCGAGCGCGAGGTTCTCCAGGGCGCGGCACGGCGACGGTCGCCCGCCGCGCGGAACCGGCTTGGGTTACGGCAGCGAAAGGGGTAGAATACGTCGCAGAGATCGGAACCGTCACAGGAGAAGTCCATGAGTACCACGCTGTCACGCCCTCCCCAATTGGAATCGAACATTCGCCGGGTCGGCATCCTGTTTGCCGGCGGCCCGGCGCCCGCGGCCAACGCGGTCATCTCGACGGCGGCCTGCTCGTTTCTGCGGAACAATATCGACGTGATGGGCATCCTGTACGGCTACTCGGGGCTGGTGCAGTTCGGCCCGGAATACGCGCTGCGCGAGGGCCGCGACTACCTGCGCATCGATCACATCCTCCTGAAGCGCACCCGCAACAAGCCCGGCATTATGATCGGCACCGCCCGGACGAACCCGGGCAAGCAGGTTTCCGATCCCGATCACCTGCGCGACCCCGGGCGGACCGCCCAGCTTCGCGCGGTGTACGACGCGCTGCGGTCGATCGGCGTCGACGCGCTCATTTCCATCGGCGGCGACGATACGCTGAAGACGGCCAACAAGTTCCGCCTGTTCCAAGACACGCTGCCCGAAGGAACCCCCAGAATCCCCGTCGTCCACCTGCCCAAGACGATCGACAACGACTACATGGGCATCGACTTCACGTTCGGCTACTTCACGGCGGTCGAGTTCCTGGCCGAGGAAATCCGGAACCTCCTGGCCGACGCCGAGGCGAATCGGAGCTATTTCATTGCCGAGACGATGGGTCGCAGCGCCGGCTGGCTGCCGTACGGCGCGGCCATCGCCGGCGAAGCCAGCCTGGTGATCAGCATCGAGGACATCACCGGCAAGTTCGAATCGAGCGAGGAAGTGACCGACCGGAAGACCGGCAAGACGACCATCCGGCGGGTGATGGACTTTCCCGAGGTCATCAAACGCATCGTGGCCACCATGCGCGTGCGCGAAGAGGCCGAGGGGAAACCGTTCGGCGTCATCGTATTGGCCGAGGGCCTGGCGGAACTTCTGCCGCAGCAGTACATCGAAGGCGTGCCCCGCGACGAGCACGGCCATATTGCCATCTCGCAGTTGAACTTGAGCAAGCTCTTCGCGCAGCGCGTTGCCGACGAGTACCACCGGCAAACCGGCAAGGACAAGAAGCTCACCGGTCTGCAGCTCGGTTACGAGAGCCGCTGCGCCCGCCCCCAGGCCTTCGACGTGATGCTGGGCAGCCAGTTGGGAGTGGGGGCGTATCGGGCCCTGGTCGAAAAGCGGCTCGACGGCGTGATGGTGTCGGTCTCCGGCCAGTTGGACCTCAACTACGTGCCGTTCAACCAATTGGTCGATCCGGAAACCCTGGTCACCGTGGTGCGCTACATCGAACCCGGCAGCGACTTCCACCGCCTCGCCCGGTTCCTGGAAACCTACGTGAACGACTGACGCCGCTTCCCCATTCGCTGCGGGCCGGCCTGGCCGGCCCGCAGCGGTGCTCAGGCGGCCACCCCGCCGCCCCCCCTCCGTCACAGGCCGGCTTGCCCGCAGGTGGCCCTCTGCGCGACTTTAACTTGTGCAAAAATGAGGAACGGCCCCCGGACGGCTGGAATACCAAGCGCCCGATCGGCCGAATCCCTTGCGAATGGAGGACATCTCAAGAATAATGAGAATAGGCAAACCTTTTGTCTCACGTCCTCCGAAAATCCCTGCCCGTAGGTGAGGCCACACAGCCTTCAGGAACCATTGTGACGCAATCCTTCGACCCGTATCGCGATTGGCTGGGCATCGAAGACCCAAGCCGCCCGCTGGACCATTATCGGCTGCTTGGCCTGCCGCCATTTGAGAACGACCCGCAGCAAATTGCGCATGCTGCCGACGTCGCCATGGCGAAGGTCCGCACGATTCGTCCCGGGGCGCGGATTGCCGATTGGGGACGGCTGCTTGACCAACTCAACGCGGTGAAGGTATGCCTGATGGACCCGGCCAGCAAGGCTGCGTACGATGCCGGCCTGCGAGGGGCCGGGCGCACGGAGGAGCCATCGACCCCCGGTGCCGATGGCCCCAAGCCCTCCGCGAGCCCTCAGGTGGCGATGCCACCGACCCTCGCCAATCCGCCGCTGGGCCAAGCCGCAACGGGCACGGTCGCCGGCGAGCCGCAGCCGGCCGCGGGGTCGCCGGAACCTCGGCAACCGGACAACACGTGGCTGTCTGCTCCCTCCAGCGAAGCTGCGGTCGGTGGACAACCGACTCCACAAGACGTGGCAAAGCATGGGGCGCGATCGGCAGGGAGCGATGCGTCGGCGTGGTCGAAGTCGGTGTCGCCGTGGTCGTCCAGCCCCGTGCCGATGGGATCGGCCGAGAGTTCCGCAGTGCCGGCGGGGGGACCCGATGCACAGCCGGTGCCGGTGGCAAGCCCGGTACCGGGCCATTCCCAGCCGGTTGCGCCGGGTTCGGACCAGGCGGGTTTCGGTGCACCGGGCAGCAGCTACGCACCCGGAGCAGGCGGGGACGCCTCAGCGGGCGGGCCCACGGGTGAAAGCCGCACGCTTCAGCAGCAGGTGACCGCGCCGGCCATCGTCGTCCTCTCCTGCGCCGTCATCGTCTTGACGGCAATGGTGATCACCCGGGACCGCCACGAAGCCCCGAACGCCAGCGTTCCCGGCGCGTTGCGGGAGGATTCGGAGGCCGTCGCGCCTGAGTCGCCTCCCCCGGTCGAGGCACCTTCCGCTCCGCCTTCGCCCCAGGACGCGGCCCAGCAGCAGTCGGCCGACGAGCCACCGGAGCCTGCGCCGAGCCCGGCCAAGCCGGCCGGACCGGAGTACCCCACGGAAGCGGACGCCCGCGCTCCGTCAGAACAACCGGCCGGGCAGTTGGCCGAAGGGAGCGGACCGCCGGACGCACCCGATCCAGCCGGTCTGACTGATCCGACCGGTCTGACTGATCCGACCGGTCCGACTGATCCGGCCGGTCCGACTGATCCGGCCGGTCCGACTGGTCTGCCCGATCCCGCCTCACCGCCGAGCCCAGCCGCGCCGGCTGACCCGCCCGAGCCTCCCGGTCCGCCCGATCCCGCCGAGGCCCCGGTCGACAAACCGGCGGCTTCGCCCGCCCCCGAGAACGGGCCCCCGCCGGGTGGGACATTCGAAGCCGCCTTGAGCGACGCGCGGTTCTCCATGGCCGAACGCGATCTGGCCGGGGCCCGAAAACACCTTGAAGCGGCCAGGAGACTTGCGCACACCGACGGGCAGCAGCAGGCGGCGCAGCGCGTCGGGTTTGTGCTCGACCATCTTGCCGAGTTCTGGCGCGGCGTCCACGAGGCCGCCGGCGCCCTGCAATCGGGGCAGACGCTGGCCGTGAAGGACACCTACATCGTGGTGGTCGAGGCGAACTCTCACGAACTGCTCATCAGGCACGCCGGCCAGAACCGGCGCTACCGCGTGGCAGACATGGAGGGCGGGCTGGTCCTCGCTGTCGTCGACGCGTCGTTTGAAGCGAGTGCCAACCTGCACCTGCTTGTCGGCACCTTCCTGTGTTTCGACGCGAGGGGCAATGAACAGATGGGGCGGCAGCGGCTGGCCGCGGCCGCGAAGGCCGGGCTGGACATCAAGCCCTTCCTGGCCGAGTTAGACGCGGGCGGAAGCGGCGTCGCGGTCGGCGAAACCCGAACCGGAACCGGCGGGCTGACGCCCCCACGAACGACGCTTCCCGGGGGGCAGGCCCGCCCCGGGCACGTCCCCGGCCAAACTCCTCCGCTGGATCCCGCCGCGTTGCGCGCGGCGGAAGAGGCCGTCCGCAAGAAGCTCGCCGACCGCTTCCGTCAAGCCACCACTCCCGGCGCCAAGGCGCAGTTGGCGGAGAAGCTGGTCGAGGAAGCCGCCGGCGAGCCCCCGGAAATGCGGGCAGCCATGCTTCGTGAAGCGCAACGCCTTGCCGTCGAGTCGGGCACGGTCGACCTGTCGCTCAGCACGGTTGGTGCTCTGGCCACGCTGGGCATCGTCGACCCCTTGACTGCCATGACCGGCGCGCTGGAGGAACTGCTGGAGACGGCCAACGGCGCCGCCCGCCAGCGGCAGGTTGCCCAAGCGGCCCTGCAACTGATCGAGCACGCGGGGGCCGACCGCCGACTTGCCGAAGCGGTCCGTCTGGCCGACGTGGCGCTGCCGGCCGCTCGCAACTCGAACAATCCCACGCTCATGCGTCAAGCGGCGTTCATCAAGCAGCGGCTCGAGGCGATGGAGAAGAAGTAATCGGCTCTTTCGTTTCGAGGTCCAGGCCTCGCCAATGGAGTAGGCACACGCCGCTGTGCCGTCCCCAAGGGGTAGGGTGGTGACAAGCAAGCCAAGGCCGTGGTGGGACTTCGGTCGCTCGCCCGGACGTGCTTCCGGCGCACAGCGTGCAAACCAGCCAGACGTGGCTTGCGCCGTCCCACCGAGAGCTTACGCGACCTCGTCCCACCCTACATGCTGTGCCGTCCCCAAGCAACGCACGCTGCACCCAAAAGCCGAAGAACGGAAGCAACGACCTTGCTACCCGCTGCCCGCCAACGCCGCCATCACCAGCGCGGCCGTTTCCGTGCGGAGAATGCGGGGGCCGAGGCCGACCGGGCGCCAGCCGGCGGCCTTTGCCACGGCCGCTTCTTCCGGGGCCAGCCCGCCTTCCGGGCCGATCGCTGCCAGCACGCGGTCGGCCGGAGGGGGAAAGCCGTGCGGCGGCCCGGTTTTCGCCCGGCTTTCCCGCCCGGAGGGGCCGCAGCCGGGGTGGGCCAGCAGGCGCTGGGGCTCCCGCCGGGTCGCCTCGATGAAGTCGGGCCAGTCCATCGGCTCGGCAATCTGCATCAGCCGGTTCCGCCCGCACTGCTTCGACGCCTCGATGACCGCTCGCCGCAGCCGGTCGAGGGCCTGCTGCACCGGCTGGGCCACCGACCGCAAGGTGGCCAGGGGAATCAATTCGGCCACGCCCAACTCGACGGCCTTTTCCACGAGCCACCGCTGCCGCTCGCCCTTCGGAAGCGAAACGCCCAGGGCCACGTGCCGCGGCAGTTCCCGGTTGACCTCGTGCCGCTGGAGGACGGTCAATTCCAGGTCGGCCCGGCCCACGCGCTCGACCCGCGAGGGGAACTCGGCCCCGCTGCCGTCGAATAACACCACCCGCGCCCCCTCGGCCGCCCGCATCACGTGAATGAGGTGATGGGCCTCGCTGCCGGCGAGCGTAACGCGGGGCGGCTCCCCGGCTGCGAACCGGATGGGCCGATCAACGTAGTACCGGTTGGCCATACGATGTTTTCCCGTCAAGTTCCTCCATCCATTCTACCGATGATAACGGATATACGGAATGGAGTGGGTGGCGGGGTCATTGCGCGCGGAGGATGCCATGTATCAATCGCATTGGGGGATCGAGCAATCGCCGTTCCGGAGTTGCCTCGACCCGCAGTTCTTCTATGCCAGCCCGACCCACGACGAGGCCCTGGCGCGGCTCCATTTCCTGGTGGAGCACCAGCATCGTCTGGGCCTGCTGCTCGGGCCGGCCGGCAGCGGCAAGTCGCTGCTGCTGGAGATGTTCGCCCGGCAGTGCGCCGCCGCCGGATGCGCCGTGGCCAACGTGAACCTGCTGGGCGTTGAACCGGAGGAACTGCTCGTGCAGTTGGCCTCGCAGTTGCAGCGCGACGGCGGCCCCGCCCTGCCCGTGTCGGCCTTGTGGCGCATCGTGACCGACCGGCTGGCGGAACTCCGCTACGAGCAGCGCCCCGTGGTGGTGCTGCTGGACGACGCCGAGTGCGCGCACGCGGCCACGTCCGATATGGTCGCCCGCCTCGCCCGGCATCACCCGTCGCCCGAGATGCGCCTCACCCTGGTTCTGGCCGCCGAGCAGGCCCGCGTGCGGTCCCTCAGCCACCGGCTGTTGGATCTGGCCGAGCTGCGTATCGAGGTGGAGCCGTGGGCGGCGAGCGATACGGGCGAGTTCCTTGCCGCGTCGCTCCGCAAGGCCGGCTGCCGCTCGGAAGTGTTCGACGAGCCGGCCGTCTCGCGGCTGCACGAGCTTGCGGGCGGGCTGCCGCGCCGGGTCGCCCGGCTGGCCGACCTGGCGCTGGCCGCCGGGGCGGGCGCCCAACTGCGGCAGATCGATGCCGGCGTGATCGACTCGGTCCACAGCGAGTTGTGCGTGTAGGTCAGCGCTTTTTCTGGTATTCGAGCCGCCCGATGCCGGCCGCGCCGATGTAGCCCGCATCGCCGCCGAGACTGGCGAACTCGATGATCGTCCGTTCGGCCAACACGGGAAACGCCCGGCGCCGCACCTCTTCCCGGACGCGCTCGAGGAACTTCCTTCCCAGGTTGGTTTCCGCTCCGCCGAAGGTCATGGCCCCACCCAGCAGCACGCCCGCCGGGTCGATCGTGTGCATCAGGTTCACCACCCCGATACCCATGTACATCGCCGTGTCCATGATGATCTCCATGGCCAGGGCGTCGCCGGCTTCGGCTTCCGTGTCGAGCAGCTTGGGGGTAAGCCGGGCGCCCTCGCCCAGCCGGTCTCGGATCGAGGTCTCCCGCCCCGCGTCGAGCGCCTCCTGGATGCGCTTGATGACGGCCGTCGCACTGGCATACGCTTCCAGGTGCCCGGTCTTGCCGCAACCGCACAGCCGGGCGTCATCGCCGTAATCGATGATCAGGTGGCCGCACTCGGCCCCGTGGCTGTTCTCGCCGTCGAGGGACAAGTCGCCGATGATAATCCCGCTGCCGATGCCCGTGCCCAGCGTGAACAGCACAATACTCGACAGATTCCGTCCGGAACCCACCCAGAACTCGCCGTACGCCGCGGCGCCGGCATCGTTGGCGAACGCCACGGGCAGGCCGCAGTGATGGCTGAGCCGATCGCGGATGGGAAAGTGGTTCCAGCCCTTCAGGTTGACCGGCTCGACGAGCATGCCGGCGGGAATATCCATGGTGCCGGGCGAGCCGAGGCCGGCGTACACGACCGCGTCGGGCTTAAGGCCGGCTTGCTCGACGGCCTGGTGGACGGCCGCCGCCATTCGCTGCGTTGCGTCTTCCGGCCCCTTTTCCGCTTCGGTCTTGGCACTCAGCCAGGAAAGCGGCCGGCCCAGGTCGTCGACCACGCCCACCTTGATATTGGTTCCGCCCAGGTCCACGCCGACAAAAAAGGGACCCTGTGCGTCGTTCGCCGGAATGAACTCGCGCTTGACAGACATGGAAAGCCTCGGGAAACCTTGGAGTGCGGCGGCTTGACGCCGCTTTCAGCCTTTGGAGTGCGGCGGCTCGACGCCGCTTTCAACCTTTGGAGTGCGGCGGCTTGACGCCGCTTTCGTCTTTTTCCGCTCGCCGCCACGCCGGTGCCACCGCCTGACCCGTTCGGCAACGCAGAAACGAAAGCCAAAGCGGCGTCAAGCCGCCGCACTCCAAAACGCGCCACGCCCCGAGTATACCGGCGCGAACCGTTGGAAACAATGGGTGGCGGGCAGTCCCGCACGGCCGCGACCTTCGGCCGTTAGAAGTCGTACCAGAGTCCCAGGCCCACCTGTTCCTCGAACGTGTTGAAGAACTGGTACTGGCTGCTCATGCCATTGTAGTAGTGGGCGCCGAAACGGAAGAGGTTGCCGGTTTCGCCGCGCCACTGCCAGCCGGCCTGCGCGGTGAAGTTGCCGCCGAAGTCGACCTCTTCGCGCAGGTGCGCGTTGACGGCCAGGAAGGGAACGCCGTGGAATCCGGTCGGGTCGAAGGGGCTGTAATCGATCCCGAACTGGAACTCCCACGGCTCGCTGCCCCCGTCGACCCACACCGCGTAGCCCACCTCGGCGTAGACCCGCAAATCGGCATGCGGCCGCAGCGCCAGGCCCAGCACGAGGGTTTCTCGCACGAAATTGATCCGCGGGAAATCCGGATGCCTCTCCATGAACTCGTCGCCCAGGTGGGAGGAGACATGATAATGGCTGAATTTCAGTTCCCACGGCCCACGGCGGAAGGTCAGCGGGAAGCCGAACCGGAAATCCGCAGAAATCATGTCGAGGCCGTTCTCCAGGTCGAGCCGGGGGAAGGCGGCGCCCTCGAAATCCAACTGCCAGCCTTCCGGCCAGTCGGCGGCGGTCGTACCGTAGCGGATCAGGCCGACCCGGCCGCCGAGGGTCGAATCCCACAGCCAGCCACGGTCGCGATGATAGAACCACTGCGTGCCCATGCGCGGCTCGCGCACCCCGGCCAGGTACGACTTGTAAATGATGCCGTCCGGGGCGACGTGCCAAGTCCAGTACTCGCCAGCGGGGGTGGCCGACCGCTCCGGAAGCGGATCGGACCGCACCGGCCTCGCTAGGTCTTCAGTGGGGATAGATGGATATGCGGAAGGGTGGTTCGGAACCTGGCCGTCGCCAACATTCGTCCACAACGCCACCACGCCCAGAAACACCGAAAGGGACACGCAGTTTTGGCGCATTCTCGACTCCTGAAACGAGCGTATGCGAGAGAAAAGCGGCGGAAGTGTAACGTTTTCGACGCGGGCGACACAACAGGGATTTTTTTCCGTCTTCACGTGCTCAAGTGCCGGCTTCTTCGTGTACCCACGGCCCTTTTCGCGCCACCCTTCAAAGGGGGGCGGGTTGCGGCCGGGCGCTATTGGGCTAAGATGTTAGCCTGCCGGGCCGACGCCAGCCCGGCGGACCCGAAAACCGCAACTCGCGGCCCCAAATCCCCTACAGCCCACGTGCAGATCCACACGATGACGACCCAACCTCTCCGACTGAGCGGTCTGGTGGCCGCTACGTTCACGCCCATGCTCGCCGACGGTTCGCTCAACCCCGACGCCGTGCCGCCCATGGTCGAACACCTCTGCCGCTGGAAGATTGCCGGGCTTTACGTCGTCGGGAGTACGGGGGAGGGGGTGTCGCTGCGGAGTGCCGAGCGCCGGGCGGCGGTGGAGGCGTTCGTCGAGGCGGCCGCCGGGCGCGTGCCGGTCATCGTGCAGGTAGGGCACAACAGCGTGGCCGAAGCCCGCGAGATGGCTGCCCACGCCCAACGCGCCGGTGCGGCGGCCGTCTCGGCAACACCCCCCTCCTACTTCAAGCCGGCATCCGTCGATTTGTTGGTACGCACCATGGGGGAAATCGCCGGCGCGGCCCCATCCCTCCCTTTCTACTACTACCACATCCCTCATGTGACCGGGGTGCGCTTCGACATGCTGGAATTCCTCGGCGCGGCCGCCGGCCGGATTCCCACGCTGGCCGGCATCAAGTTCACTTCGCCCGCACTCCACGAAATGCTGGCCTGTTCCGAGTTCCGGCCCAGCGACCTCGAGATCCTCAGCGGTCTGGACGAAATGCTCCTGCCGGCGCTGGCCATGGGCGTTCGGGGGGCGGTCGGCAGCACCTACAACTTCGCCGCGCCTTGCTACACCCGCATCCTCGACGCCCATGCCCGGGGCGACCTGCACGCGGCCCGGCAGTGGCAATCGCGGGCCGTTGCGATGATCGGCTGCGTGGTCGGGCGGCACGGGCTGGCGGGCCAGAAGGCCGCCATGAAGCTGATCGGCCACGACTGCGGACCTGCCCGGCTGCCCCTGCCGCGGCTCGACGCCGGGGAGGTCGAGCAATTGCGGGCGGACCTGGACGCGTTGGGCTTCTTCGAGTGGATCGGCCAGTCGCGCGATTAGTCGCCGCGGAAGGGCCAACCGGCGCTTCCGGCCGAATTTGCCGGCTGCATCAAGATTGCGCGCCTTGTCGGCCGATACGTTTGTGGTAGAATATGTCATCGTCATCGCGTCGCTTCCGAGCGTGCCAGGCGGTCTCTTTGCCACCGCCTCAGTCGGATCGTCGTCGATCAAAACCCCGGCCCACGGTTCTTGGCGCCGACTTCGGGGTGGCGACGGCGACAAAACCAAAGAACGGCTATTCTGGAAGAGTTTTGTCGCCAGGGGCTATCCTGGCCCCTCTTAAACGGCAAGCTTGTCGATCGGCGGTTGCATCGCCGAAGTTTCGACCGGCTTAAGAAACTGGGAATTGGCACCCCCAGGCAGTGCCCGGGGTGACAAGCCGGACTGGATTATCGGAAGTGGCTGAAGCGATCCGGGCGAGGTATATCCGAGAATCCGTGTCCCCTGCACCTTGTGGCATGCAGGCGCGTAGTTATACCCCGCCCGCCTTGCGGACCTCCGGCTTTTCCTCGACCCGGGCACGGTGCCGGAGAAGATGCCGGCGATCTCGTCCCAGCGGTGCCGCCGAACTTCAGCGCGTCCTCGTGGATGACGTCCTTGTAGGCTTAGGCGTCGCCCTGTTCGTTGTCGACGTGCCAGCCGAGCGCCTTGAAGAACGGATCGACGAACTCCCGGCGGACCTGCCTTTCGTTGTACTGGGCGGAGCGGTAGGCGTCGCGGTGCAGTTGGAACCGCTCGACGAGCTGCCGGATTTC
>SKJM01000309.1 GCA_007122045.1 Planctomycetales bacterium
AGACGCTGAAATACAACGTGGTGATACCCGCCGCCTGCATCCCCTGGCCGAACAGGTGGTACTTGCGGCCGAGCATCTGCGTGCCGGCGATCAGCATTCCCAGGCCGGCCGCGGCGGCGAGCAAAACTCGGGTCGTCTCCCCAATCAGCCCGTGTTCGATCGAATAACGCAGGAAGAAGCCGATGCCGACCACCAGGATGAGCACGCCGATGCGCAGCAGCCAGTGGGTGGCGATGGCGTATTCGATGGAGACGCCTTCGGGCACGCGCTCCTCACCGACGATGATCCAGTTCCATATCTTGCGAAGCACGTCGAGGGCGGCGGCTTCGAAGCGGCTGGGCTCGCCGGGCGGAGCCGGTTCGAGCACCTCCCGCGGCGGAACCGCCCCGGTCACCGGCGGCGGCTCGACCAGTTCCGGGACGATCGGCTCGGGTTCGACCGGTTCGACCGGTTCGACCGGTTCCCGCTGCGGCGGCGCGGGCGCTGGCGCCTCGGCTGGTCGCGGTTCCGGCTCCGGCGGCGCAGCCGGTTCTTCCCGGCGCGCACCCGGCGGCCGACTGGTTTGCAGTTCGCGGCTGATCTGGTCCAGTAATGCCCGAAGCCGGCGCGTCCCTTCCCTTTGCTCCCGCCATGCCACGAACAGCATGATGAACGTGGCCAGCGGAAGCACGGCGACGGCGACGGCCACCACCAACAGCAGCACCAAGAAAGCCATATCCATGTCTACTCCTCCTCGGCCGAGCGGCGCGGCCGGATGCAACCGTTGCCCGGCGCCGGAAACCGTCCGGTCCCGGGCGGCCCGAACGGTAGGGAATCCAGCATGGCAAAGTCAATGGGGGTTGTCAAGGGCCACGAGGCGGGGCCGAGCGGCGTCGTCGGATCGGGGCAGTGGCCCCGGCCGGCGGCCTGGTTCGCCATGGCGCCGGCGGCACGGCCTGGCGCGTCCGGCCCCGTGGGCGACTTCGGCTTGCAGGTCGTCCGGGGGGGAACCAATAACGCTATCGTGTACCTAGCCGCCCTCCGCAGCGGCCACAGATGCGTTCGCTGTCCGAAGGATAGGGCGCCGGCAATGGCTGGAAAACCGCGCATGGCAATGCTCCGGGGTCAACACCGGTCGGTTGGAAATGCCGCGTGTCTATTTCTCAGGCTCCGGAACCGCCGAAATGTAACGCGCGCGGCGATGTCTTGGGGGATCCCGCCGCGCCCTACCGCGAAAACGGGGGTTTCCGCGAGCGACCGGGCCCCAAACAAGAAAGTGGGGCACCCCGCCGTTGCATTAGGGGCTTAGGGACTGTATCCTTCGTAACAACCCTGCGGCATGGGGAGAGTTCAAGGGTAACAGAAATCGGGGTTTCTGGGCAATTGGCGGTCAACTGCCGTGCCGCCCGGGGCCGATGGAACATACGGGGCACACGTTTTGGGCACGGCCGTTGTGCCGGCGCCGGGAGTCCCGTAGAATGAGAGTAGGGTCCGTTTCCATGGGGTGCGGCCCGGCGCATGCGCCCCTCCTGTGTGGATGCTTGATGTCGGCGAAGCCCAAGATATTACTGGTTTGCGACTGCCCGGAAAATGCCGGGCGGACGTTTGCCGAGTTGGCCGGCTCGCATGAGTTGGTCGCCGTGCAGAGTCCCGTCCGAGCGCTGGCGATGTTGACCCGCGAGAAGTTCGACGGCGTCTACGTCGCTCCGGAGCATATGGAGCGGGCGCTCGATCTTGCGCGGCTGATCCGCAACGAGCAGATTCTCGAGGGCCTGCCCGACGGCGTTGTGCTGCTCGACTCGGAGAATCGCATTCTCTGGAGCAACGGGCGGCTGTGCGAGTGGAGCGACCGCGACTCGGTGCTGGGCCAGAACTTCTATGCGGTATTGGGCAGCCCCGAGATCCTCGGCCCCGACTTCTGCCCGTTCCATACCGCGTTGGCCACGGGCCAAGGCACAACCTCGACGCTTCGCATCGGCGACAACCGCTATTTCCACTTGCACGCGGCGCCCCTGCGCGAAGTGGAAGGGCCGTGCCGCCACCTCGTGGCCACCGTGCGCGACGTGACCGTGGAAGTGCAGCAACAGCAGAAGCTGGCCGCCATCCACCAGGCAGGCATGGAACTGGCCGACCTGACGCCCGAAGAACTCCGCCACATGGACGTGAACGAGCGGATCGAGCTGCTGAAGTCGAACATTCTGCATTATACGAAGGACCTCCTGCACTTCGACGTGGTGGAAGTCCGCTTGCTCGATCAGAAGACCGGGAAGCTCGAAACGCTGCTGTCCGAGGGCATGGAACCGGAGGCCGCCGACCGCATCCTCTACGCCCAGCCGCAGAACAACGGGGTGACCGGGTTCGTGGCGGCCACCGGCAAAAGCTACCTGTGCGAAGACACCACCGAGGACCCCCTGTACCTCGAAGGCGCCAAGGACGCCAAGAGTTCGCTCACGGTCCCGCTGGTGCTGCACGACGACGTGATCGGCACGTTCAACGTGGAGAGTCCCCGGCCGCGGGCCTTCCTGGAGAGCGACTTGCAGTTCCTCGAGATTTTCAGCCGCGACGTGGCCGTGGCCCTGAACCAGCTCGAACTGCTCGTGGCAGAGAAGGCCACCACCGCGGCCGAGAGCTGCGAGGCCATCCACAGCGCCGTGGCGCTGCCCATCGACGAGATCCTCAACGACGCGGTTAACGTGATGGAACGATACATCGGCCACGAGCCGGAAGTGGTCGAACGGATTCAGCGTATCCTGCGCAACGCGCGCGACATCAAACAGGTGATCCAGGAGGTGGGCAAGACGATGGCGCCCGCGCATGCGCAGCCGCAAATCGAGGCCGAGGATCGGCCTCTGCTGCGGGGGCGCCGCGTGCTGGTGGTCGACGCCGACGAAACCGTGCGCAGCGCCGCCCACGCCCTGCTGGAGCGCTACGGGTGCATCGTCGAGACGGCCCACGACGGCGCCGAGGCCATTTTCATGGTCCGGGCCGCGCCGGGAAGCGACTACGACGTGATCATCGCCGACATCCGCCTGCCGGACATGAAAGGCTACGACTTCATGGTCCGGCTGCAAGAAATCATCGACCCCGTGCCCCTGGTGCTGATGACCGGTTTCGGCTACGACCCGGGCCATTCGATCGTCAAGGCCCGGCAGGCGGGGCTCCAGGCCGTCCTCTATAAGCCGTTCCGCCTCGATCAGCTTCTAAGCACCGTCGAGCAGATCGTCCAGACCTACGATCCGGCCGCCCAGGCCGTGGGCGACTAGCCCTCGACCTCCAGCGACCAATGCGGTTCGCCCGCGGCCTTGCGACGGAGGGCTACCCGGCCGGTCAGTTCGCCTCCGGCCACGTCCACCAAGAGCGATTCCTCGGACTCGTCCACAAGCGTGTAGGTACCGCCGGCCCACCGCCGAACACTGCCGCGGCCCCGCGAGACCGGCGCCTCGTAGTCGAGGTACCGCGTTCGGTGGTCCGGGAGCCTCCGGGCCACGATTTGGCAACCGGGTTCCGGCAGGCGCTCCAGGGCCCACGTTCGCAGCACGTCGCCCCACTCGAGCAGGAAGTCCCAGTGGGTTCCTTGCGCCGTTCGGTGTTCGAGAATCGTGAACCTGCCGGACTGCACGTGGTTCGAGCCTGGATTTCGTGTCGAGGCCGCCTCGGCCCTGGGGTGCTCGTCGTGGTCGCTCGGCGCGGGCATGTGAACCACTGCTCCCTGTTAATGGCGTGGCGGTCAGGCTCAGGGCAACGCCCTGTCACTCCACCACTTCCGTGGTCTCCTCCGCCTGCAGAGGCTCGGGGTGACGCCGGCTCGTCGCCTGTGCGCGGAAAGTGTAATCGCCGGGCTTGTGGGTCTGGACGCGCACACGGTAGGTGAGCGTTTGGTGCGGTCCAATCTCGGCGACAGGCGGAAACCGCACGACCTGGGCGTCGAACTCCGGCGGGTCGGCCGGCCCCATCGTACCGAGGCGAACCGGGGTCATGCCCTCGGGAACCGTTGCCGTCACCGCCACCTGCTGGTCGGGCA
>SKJM01000105.1 GCA_007122045.1 Planctomycetales bacterium
GAACAACCCCGCGCCCCCGAGCAACCCCACACCCCCGGCTAACCCCGCGCCGCCTGCCCACCAGCCACCGCCGGCGAACCTGCCTCGGTCCATTGAACCGGCCGGCCAGGAGGAGACGCAGCCGGCGGGAGAGCCCGGAAGGCCGGCCATCTTTGCCATTCCCAGCCCCGAAGGCATCTACATTTCGTCCGACGACATCGACGCGCTGGACCGCCTGGAAACGCTCATTGACGTGTTGAGGGGAGGGTCGCCCGGCAGGGAGCCGAAACTCACGGTGTTCTATCTTCGCCATACGCAGGCCGCGCCGGCGGCCGAACGGCTCAACCAGCTTCTGGCCGGCTCCACGCCGCCGGGCGGGGCAGGGGGGGAGGACGCCGACGCCGCGGGTATTTTGGGTACATTCGGCGCGGCGGGCGGAGTGGGCCGTATCACGCTTTCCGGACCGGTCTCCATCACTCCCGACGCGAGGCTGAACGCCCTGCTCGTGCAGGCCGTGCCCGCCGACGTGCGACTCATCGAGCAGATGCTCACGGTTCTGGATCGGCCCGGCAGTCCCGAAGAGGTTGCCGCGGAACCGAGGCCGCGGTTGATTCCCGTCGTCCATACCACGGCGGCCGAGGTTGCCGAGGTGGTCCGCGAGGTCTACCAGGATCGGCTGGTGGGCACGGGCGGGCGCGACGGGGGCCGCGACCGCGGACGCGTGACGCCGGAGCAGTTGATGCAGATGTTTCGTCGCGGCCGGGATCGGGGGCGCGACGGCGACGATGGTGGAGGCCCAACCGGCACCGGAGGCGCAACCGAGCCCCCGGTGAGAATGGCCATCGGCGTCGACGAGCGAACCAATTCGGTGGTGGTTGCCGCGCCCGAGCCGTTGTTCGAGGAGGTCCGCGAGTTGGTGATGACGCTGGATCGGGCCGCTTCCGAGGAGAACCAGACGGTGCAGGTGTTGCCGCTGCGGAACTCGAACCCCGAGACGGTCCGGGCGGCGCTCAGTACGCTTCTGGGCGATTCGGTGCAGTACGGCACCGCGACGGGCACGGCGCGGACCGCGCCGGGCGCAACCCGCACGCGCCCGGCCGCCCGGGCCCCGACCGTTCGCGGTACGCCCCGGCCGACCACCACCCAGCGCCGCACGCGCCGTTGAAGCGGCGGCCCGGCCCATTCAGCGGCGGCTTTCCCTTCCGGCTTGCATATACCCGGATTCACCCGCGTCAGAATTATCCCGGCATTCGCGCTGGCTGCCCCCCGGCGTCATCGCCACCCCTCCGGCTGGCCTCCGGGGCCGAATCCCCGTAGAATGCATTTCCGGCATGCAGGGATGGGTCTTTCGGCTTGCGGCATTCGGCCTCGCCCACCATGCACCTGAGGGGAGAGCCGAGCCGCAGGTTACCGGTGGAATGAGTGGCATTCGCGATCTACTGAGCCAGCACGTGTTCGTTTCCGTGGGCATGATGCTGATTGCGGGGTACTATCTGGGCCGAGGGTGCGCGTTGATCCGGCTGCCGGAAATCACCGGCTATGTTTTTGCCGGCGTTCTTCTGGGTGAGAGCTTCCTGGGGATCGTTCCCGCCCACATGTCCGCCAACATGGCCATGGTCACCGAGTTGGCTCTGGGACTGATCGCCTTGACGATCGGCAGCGAACTGTCGCTGGTCAAGCTGCGGCTGATGGGAAGGGAGGTCGTGCTCATCACCGTGCTGCAGCTCGGCGGCGTGTTTGCCGTGGTGACGTTCGCCATGTGGGCGGCCGGGTTGGTCTTGCCCCTCGCAATCCTGCTGGGGGCGATTGCCACGGCGTCCTCGCCGGCCGTCGCCGTGGCCATCGTGCAGTCGCTCCGCGCCCAAGGGACGTTCGTGGAACTGATGTACGGCGCCGTAGCCCTGTTGGACGTCGGTTCCGTGGTGCTGTTCGGCATTGCCTTCGCCGTGGCCGCCGGCATGCTCGGCCTGGCCGGCCCGGAGATCGGCGGCGCCGCGCTGTTGGGCCAGGCGGTGGCCGAAGTGGGATGGTCGGTCGCCTTGGGCGGCCTTGCGGGACTCCTCCTGCACTATGCCGTGCGCCGGCGGCGGCTCCCAAGCGAAGTGGTGGTGTTGACGCTCGGCGCCGTGTTCCTGGTGACCGGAGCGGCCATCATCTTGCACCTTTCGCCGCTGCTGATCAACATGACCGCCGGCGCGGTGTTGGTAAACCTCTCCCCGCGTCATCATCGTCTCTTTCGGGGGCTGGAGCCGCTGACACCCCCGCTGTACGCCCTGTTCTTCGTCATCGCCGGCAGCGAATTGCAACTGGCCGTCCTGGCGCGGACCGAGATCCTGTTGATCGGCGGCGCGTACGTGCTGGTGCGGAACCTGGCGAAGTACGGGACGGTTTACGCGGGCTGCGTGCTGGCCGGAACGTCCCGGACCGTCGCGCGGAACCTCGGCTTTTGCATGCTCCCCCAGGCCGGGATCGCGCTCGGACTGATGCTCATGGTCCAGGCCTCGCCCCTGGCGGCCGAAATGACCCCCGGGCAAGTGCAACTGGTCGAAACCATGGCCAACGTGGTACTCCTTTCGGTGTTCGTGAACCAGATCCTCGGCCCGCCTCTGACCAAGCGGGCGGTACTTGCGGGTACCGCCAGGGAGTTCTAATGGACTTATTCGAGATTTTCAGCGAAAACTGCTGCACGGTGGAACTCAGCGGCGCAACCAAAGACGAAGTGCTGCGGAACCTGGCCGCTTTGGCGTGCCGGAATCCGCAGGTGGCCGAGGTGGGCGCCGATGCCGTGTACCGGGCCTTGTACGAACGCGAGGCGCAGGGGACGACCGGGTTCGAGGGCGGCGTGGCCCTCCCCCACGCTCGGGTGCCGGGCCTGCGCGACTTCGCGGTGTCCATTGCCGTCGCGCCGCGAGGGGTCGACTTCGCGGCGATCGACAAACAGAAGAGCCACTTGTTCTTCGTCGTGCTGGGTCCCCCGGAACGAGCCTCCGATCACCTGAAGATCCTGGCCGCGATTTCCCGCCAGTTGAACGCGCCGCGCGTGCGCAAGGAACTCCTGGCCGCCCCGACTGCCACGGCGCTGTACGAATCGTTCCTGCGCCGGCTGAGCGTCGAGGGAGGGATCGAGGGCCCCCGGCGCAAGATGAAACTATGCTTCATCATCCTTTACGTCGAGGAACTGCTCTACGACATTCTCACGTACTTCCTCGAAGAGGGCATCGACGGCGCTACGATCCTGGAGAGTTCCGGCATGGGCCAGTACATCAGCAGCCAGCCGCTCTTTGCCGGCTTTCTCGACTTCCTCGGGGAACGCGACAACCACAGCAAGACGATCCTGGCCCTGGTTCCCGAGGAAAAGGCCGAGAAGATGCTGTCGGGCATCGAAGAGATTACGGGCGACCTGGAAGAAAAACAGGGCGCCATCGTCATCTATACGGACGTCTCGTTCTACAAGGGCAGCATGAAGACGGTGTAATGCAGTCCGGGCTACCGTTCGACCGGCCGGGGCATGGACAACGTGGTGGTGCTCATCTGCCGCGGCGGCTCGCCGGGGTCGGGCCGTGCGGGCGGGGACGGCGGCCCGGCCGCGTCCTCGGCGCCCTGCGGAAGCGTTGCCGGTGGTCCGGCCGCCGCCGTACGGGCGGGTTGCCGCTGCGCCTTCGAAGGCCCCTCCAGCACCACGCGGGTGGGCATGCCCATCACCAGTCGGCCCTCGACCGGTTGGAAGCCGGCGGTCAGGGTCAGTTCCTGCCGCGGCCCGCCCGCCCGGTCCCAAGGTATCCAGATGCTGTATGAGGGGCCCAAGGCCGACTGGCCGTAATGCCCGGCGAGCTGCTCGGCGGGGAAGACGTACTTCGCGTCTGGCGCGACCTTGTCGGCCGGGCCGGCCGCATCGTTGTACACGTAGATGAGCAGTTCGCCTTCCACCCGGATGGGCGCGCTGCGGTCGGGCCCGTAAAAGGTAACCAGCCCCCCCAGACCCCGCGTGGGAGTCGAGCCCGGCTGCTGCAACACGGC
>SKJM01000083.1 GCA_007122045.1 Planctomycetales bacterium
CGGCCAGGACGTTCCTGCCCTCGCGCAGCAGCGGGCCGATGTCGTACCGCTCGACGACTTCCCATCCGGTGCCGGCCGGGTTGTGGTCGGACCCGACGAGCGTGCCGTTGACGTAGAAGTCGTAGTTGTTGTCGACCGTCATCAGGGCGACGCCCGCGGTGGGCTTGCCGGGCAGGTCGAACGCCTTGCGCAGATAGCAGGTGAACTTGCCCTCGTTGCCCGTGTGCGCCCGATCCCAAATCCACTGCGCCTTCGACAGCCGAGGCGCGGCGACCGACGTGCCCGCCGGCTGGGCCTGCGCCGCGGTGGCGACGGCGAGCCAGGCGAAACCGATGGCGGCAGCGACGATTGCGTGGGATAGGCTTCCAGCCTGTCGGCGAATTGCGTGGGATAGGTTTCCAGCCTGTCGGCGGAGAATACGGGCTGCACTCATGGGAAACTCCTTTGTTCGTTAAAGGCTCACGGCCCCGTAGAGGATAGGCATGAACGAGTTCGTGCGCGGATCGTCCGGGCGTATCGCCCAGACGCGAAACCTGCCGCCTTGGACCGTCCCGTAGAAGGTCTCCTCCTTGGGCATTCTCCACAGGAACACGGGCATCGGAGAAATCGCTCCCCGAAGCCGGCAAAGGCACGCCTCGGGGGAGAGCCTGGTTGTCAGTGCGAATGTGGTCATCGTCGCTTGTGCCCCATCAACGCGATCCGGTTTCCCCCTTCCATTGTGCATGCGCCGCCCTGCCGCGACAAGCCCGGCATTGGGGAAGAAGCGCGGAGAAGAGCCCTCATCCCGGCCTGCCCCCAGATCTTCCCAACAAAAAAACCCCGCGAAACACGAGGTTTGCGGGGTAGTGAGTGGTGGCGATGCCCCCCTCGAATGGAGGCGGCGGGAATCGAACCCGCGTCCCGCGACATCTCCAGGCAAGCTTCTACGTGCGTAGCCGATCCTTTGGATTTCGCCCGGCGGAGCCCCGATCGGCAGGGTTCCCGCCAGACTAGAGGACAACAGGTCTAATCCCGGCAGTAGCCCACATGGGCCGGGACGAGCCGGAATTGGCGGCCGGTTTTCGGGCCTCTCCGGCGAAAGCCCTCAACCGGGGCTGCGTGCTTACGCAGCCATTGCGAGGTTAGACTCGGCAATTAATGATGCGGTCAGCTTTTTACGTGGCCAACTGACCAACCACGGCACGCCACTTACCCTTCAACTGCCCGGTCGAATCCAGTTCGCCCCCGGCATTGGACGAGCGGCACAAGCTTACCTGAACATGAGATGAACAGAAATGTTCACCCGTCTAGTAAACTTCGTGCCACCCGCTCTTTCGGGTAATCAGCCAACGCTTTGTGGCTCTTCTGTTTCCAGGTGCAAGCAGCTTTCCTTTCGGGAACGGCACACGGCGTGTGCCTGCTACATTGGCGCGGCCCACACCCAGAAACGGAAGCACCATTTGATTATACCGCCCCGCGCGCCAACTGTCTACCCCCCGTGCAACCACAGTTGCTGGTTTGCTGCGCCCCGGTTTCCAGCCCGGGGCTTGCCTCCACGGCCGTTTTGCGATGGAATATAGATAGGGAGAGATTACTACCGGAACACTCGCGACGGATATTTCGCCATGGAGTCGCTGGAAGGGCATTTGCTGGTGGCCGCGCCCGAGCTGCTCGATCCGAACTTCGTTCGGTCGGTGGTGCTGATGGTGCAACACAATGAGCAGGGGGCGCTGGGCCTGATCCTGAATCGGCCGACGAGCAAGGAGCTTCGGCAGTTGTGGGACGACGTAGGGGGCGAGCCGTGCCACGGCGACGGGCCGGTGTACCTGGGCGGGCCCGTTCCGGGCCCGATCATGGCCCTGCACGCGATACCCGACCTGGCCGAATTGGAAGTCCTCGCCGGGGTCTTCTTCGCCGCCCGAAAGGAGCACTTGGATCAACTGGTGCTCCGCACCGACCTGCCTTACAAGGTATTTGTGGGCCATGCGGGGTGGGGGCCCGGCCAGCTCGAGGGCGAATTGAAGCTGGGCGGCTGGCTTACCGTGCCCGCTACCGTACAAGACGTGTTCCACGACGGCGAGGACCTTTGGGGCAAGCTCGTCAAGCGGGGTCGAAAGCCCCTGCCGGAAATGCTCCACATCAAGCACGTGCCTCCCGATCCCCGCGTCAACTGACCGCTCACCGCCGGCGTGGCGGGCCGGGGCTACCTCGCTGAGGCCTGCTGCAACTCGTAAAGGAACACGCCGGCCGCCACGCCCAGGTTCAGCGAGTCGACGCCCGGCCGCATCGGGATCGTTATGCGGCGGTCGCAGCGAGCAAGCCACTGATCCCGAAGGCCCTCGAACTCGTTGCCGAACAGGATGGCCGGGCGGGCGGGCCACCGAACGTCCGAAAGCGGCTCGGCCCCCGCGTCGAGCACGGCGGCGAACAACTCGTAGTGGAATTGCTGCTTCAACAGCACCAGGTCGGCAGTCAAATCGCGCGAGCGGGCCAGGGGTACTTCCAGCACGCTGCCCATCGATAGCCGCAGGGCGCGGCGCGAAAATGGATCGCAACACCGTTCGCCCAATACCACGCCGCCCGCACCAAGTGCGGCGGCCGACCGGACGATCAGCCCCAGGTTCTCCGGCCCGGTCACCTCGGGCAGTACCACCAGGCTTCGGTCGCGGCGCGCCGCCAGGCCGTCGACCAGTTCGCTAACCGAAGGCAGGGCGTGCCGCCGGCCGGCCGCCAGCGCGCCCCGGTGGAAGTTGAAGCCCACCACCTCGCGCAGGAGCGTCTCGGCGGCCACGTACAGCGGGACCCCGGGCGGCACGGCCCGGGCGAACTCCTGGGCATATGTTTCTGCGACGAGGACCGATTCGGCCGTATAGGCGCTTTCCAGGAGCCGGTGCACCAGCAGGCGGCCCTCCGCCACGAAGATTCCCTCGCCCCGCAGGGTTCGGTCGCGGAGGTTCCGGTACGCGGCGATGCGCCGATCGTCGATGGACTCGATGCGTTGCACGGGCGCTACACGGGCAGGATCGCCTTCGTCTTGCCCGACTTCAGCGCCTGCTCCACAATGCGGAGGATGGTCACGGGCTTCTGCTCCAGCGCCAGCAGGTTCATCCGCTCGCGCACGTCGTAGCCGTGGTCGCGGAAGCTGCGGGCCTCCCAGGCGAGGTCCTCGTCGTCGGTGGTGACCACCCCGCCTTCGCCGCCGGTGGTGAACGTCTCGTTCTGGCGCGACGGCGCACCGAAAGGAACTGCCCGCCCGATTGTGGGGCGCAAGGGCTCCATTCCCGTCGATCCTCTCGCGCGCGAAAGAAACCTCCTCTCCTCGTGAAGCAAACAACGAGGGGTCGCTAGGGGCCGCAGTCGGCAGCCAACCGGCGCAGGTAGTCTAACGCGTCGAGCAGGTCGGGAACAGGGGCTCCCCGCTCGCGGCCCGCCCGGTCGCACTCGGCCAGCAGGAGCAGTTCCTCATAATCGTCGGAGGCGGCCAGGCGGCGCCGGCTGCGCACCCCCAGCGTGCCGTCGAGGTGGGCCTGCGCCGCCTCGTGATGCTCGATGAACCAGGCGGTTCGCGGGGTAATGAAGCCGTCCAGGGCGTCGAGTGCCGCGGCGGTGTGCTCGCGCCGGTCGATCGCCTTGCCCACGTCGTGCAGCAGCGCGGCCAGCAGGAACTCTTCGTCGTACGGCCTTTCGTCCCGGGCCAACTCGAACACTTGGAGGCTGTGATACAGCAGGTCGCCCTCGGGATGGTGCTCGGCGCGGCCCTTGACCGTTTCCAGCGGCTGCAAGAGCCACCGGTAGACGTGGAACCGATCGGGCCGCCGCGGCGCGCCCGCCCAATTCGGGCCGACCGGCCGGTAGGCGGCGCCGCCGGGCCGGTCGCCTTCGTGCCGCTCGACGAGTGACTGGACGTCCCGCGTCACGACGCCGCGCGCGGCGTGGGCGCGCGCCTCCGCCACGCCCGCGAGCGCCGCGGCGGTCATCGCGTCGCGGCTCCTGGGGGCATGAGGCGGTCTTGTTC
>SKJM01000185.1 GCA_007122045.1 Planctomycetales bacterium
ACCCGGCGGTGGCCGCGGCCGGGCGGGAACCCCCACCGGCGACCGGCAACCCACACCGGGCGCCGATCCGACCGCCGGCCCGGCAGGACGCGACGATTCCGATGAACCTGATCCGATGCGGCCCGGCGCCCCACGCGAGCAATCCGGCGCGCACGCACGCCCCGACGCCTCCGGCTTTGCCGCGCGCACGGCCGGCGACCCGGCGGCGCAGGACGCCGAAGGCACACCCCCGAAACCGGGCGAGTGGCGCGACCCCGACTCCCTCCGCCCGCTGGCCGAGAAGAAGGGACGCGATTGGGCGCTGCGCGACGCCGGCCCGCAAGCGACCCCCATCACGCGGGCGGTCCGCATCGAATGCCACCCGGACCGGCTGGTGCTGCCCTCGCGCGCCGGGGCGGCCGGCGGCCGAACCATTCGGCTGGGCGCAAGTACGTCCGCGTCGGTCGAAGAACTGGTGACCGCCGTTTGGAACGTGATCGACGGTTGGGGAATCGCCGGGCGCGACCTGTACTGGAGCCCGGTGCTCGAAGTACGCATCGCCCCCGGCGCGGAACGCCGCTTCCACGACCTCGAAGTGCTGCTCGAAGGCAGCGGTTTCACCATGGAACGCTATGAGCCGTAACCGTCACGATACCGCCGACACGCCGGGACAGGATTCCTTCCTGGACATCCTGGCGAACATCACGGGCATTCTGATCATCCTGGTGATGGTCATGGGGGTGCGTGCCGGGCGGGCGCCGGTCGACGTTGGCCAAATCGTCTCGGCCGAGGAAGAGGGCGAGCTTCGCCGGGTGTTGGCCGCCGAGGCATCGCTGCGCAACGAGGTGCTCGAACTGGCCGCCGAGGCGGCGCGGCTGGAGCAGGCAGCCCTTGCCAAAGGCCAGCAGCGGCACCTGCTTGCGGCGGCGAAGATCGAGATCGAGGAGGAACTGGCCGCCCGCCGCGCCCGACTCGACGCCGACCGCCAGGCGGCGTTCGACCTGCGGCGGAAGCTGGCCGAGGCCGAAGGGAATCTGGCGGCGCTCGAGCGGCAGCGCGCCGCCGCCGAGACGGCGCGCCCGGAAACGGTCGTCATCGAAAGCTATCCCACGCCCATCAGCCGCACCGTCCACGGCGAGGAGGAGCACTTCCAGCTTCGCGACGGCACCGTCATGCGGGTACCGATGAACCAACTCGTCGAACAACTCGAGCGCGAGGTCCGCCGCAAGAGGAATGAACTGCTCGAACGCACGGACTACACCGGCATGGTGGGGCCGATCGACGGCTTCCGCATGCGGTATACGCTGCGGCGCCACGACGTCGGGCACGAGACCGACTTCGGCGTGGCCCACGTCGGCACCGTGGTACAGCTTCAACGGGCCGAGTTCCTGCCGGTAGCCGGTTACCCCGGCGAACCGGTCGAGGCGGCGCTCCGCCCCGCGTCCGACTTCCGCAAGACCCTGGGCAAGCTCCGGCCGGGCCGGACGACGGTCACGCTGTGGACCTACCCGGGCGAGTTCGACGCCTTCCGCCGGCTGCGCCAAGAGCTGTACCACCTCGGCTTTGCGGTGGCGGCTCGCCCGCTGCCCGAAGGGACACCTATCAGCGGATCGCCCGGGGGTACGCGATCGGCCGCTCAGTAGTTGGATCCAATACAAGCACGCAGCGCCAGCAATTGGGATCGCGCGCTCGTGTTTACCTATTGCCGCCGCCCCTACTCCAGCGCCGGGCCGGCGATGCGCTCGCCGCGCTGCTGGCGGGCCTGGTCGGCGGGGTCGAACGTGCCGTAGAACAGGGCGTTCGCGTCCATCCACGTGGCCAATCGCTCGATGTCCGCCGCGCTGAGCACCACGTCTTCATGCCCGGCCAAGAGCATCTGCATCACCTTGCTGCCGCGAGCGCCGAAGAAGTCGGGCACGGTGTAGGGCTCGCTGTTGGTGCGGCGGAAGTCGCCCCCGCGCCACTCCGAGTACGGCACGCGCGGGGCCAACGCGTTGTACGACACCGTGTAGCGGCCGTCCGGCTCGCCGGTCAGCACGACGTCGGCCTCGGCTCGCTCGCGGCTGTGGCACTCGACGCACTTCGCGTCGAGCACCGGCTGCACGAGCAGCGGGTAGCTGAGTGGCCGGGAGCCGTCGGGGCCGGGCGCAATGGCCGAGGGCGGCCGGCCGAGCGCACGGGCCATCCGCCCGCGCGGCGGCGCGTCGAACCTTGACTCGTGGCAGCCGACGCACGACGACGTTTCGCCGGGCTGAAGGTACGTGATGCTGCGCATCGTCTGGATCGCCTGCCCGCGCTCGTCCAACGCCTGAAAGGCGAGCGCCACGCCGGCCGGGGCGCGGAAGTAGGCCGAGCCGTCCTCCTCGACCGGCACCGTGCCCAGCACCTGGCGGCCCGGCGAAGCGTTGGCCAGCCCGACCGTCGGATTGTTCATGTGCGGCGTCGTTTTGGGCAGCACCTGCACGATGCGCAGCCGACGGATCGGCTCGTCGGGCAGCTTCAGCCGGCTTTCGTACACGTTGTGCAGGAAGAAGGTTCCTTGTAACCGTTCACGGGGGGACTGTCCCGATTTTCGCGGCACCAAGGGCGGTCTTGCCCAATCATCCACCGTTTCCGCCGCGAAAATGGGACTGTCCCCTTCGTATGCAGCGGAGAAACCTGCCCGCGCCGCCCCGTGAACGGTTACGGTTCCTTCGGGCTCGCCGGCCGGCTCCGGTTCCAAAGCCGATGGGATTGCCTTCGGCCGCGGCCGGGCCCGCAGCGGCACGGGCCACTGGCTGGCGATGTTCAGGTCGCGATAGAGCAGCTCCTTGTTGCCGAATGCGTCGACCAGGTATAGGCCGAACATGTTCGCCCGGTTCCACGTGGGTTCGCCGATGAGCGGGTCGAAGCTGTACGCCGCCAGGAAATACTTTTCCGAAAGCGGGTACGGCGTGCGGTAGCAGTGGCCGGGCCAGCGGGCGGCCTCCGGCGGCACGGGCCGATTTTCCGTTACGCCCACCGGCCAGTACCAGGCGCCCGACGGCTTGCGGGCCACCGGCGCCTCGCTTTCGGGGAACGGCACGCCGGGGGTCAGCCGCGTGAGGGGGTCGAGCCCGTCGATGCCCCGCGTAACGTCGAGCAGAATGATGGAGCCGGCCGTCATGGCATGGTGCGCCGCGGCCGTGGCCATCACCCGGTTCGAGCCGGGCACCGCCTGCGGCTCCCACACGCCCACCGGGTTGAGCGTGTTGTTGCCGTAGAAGACGCGCACGTCGCTGCCGTCGGGCCGCACCGACCAAAGCTGCTGATAGAACACCGCGTGCCGATCGACGTAATCCCACCGAGTGTACACCACGCGGCCGTCGTGGAGCACGGCCGGGTCCCACTCGTGCGTTTCGTGGTACGAGACGACCCGCGGGTTCGAGCCGTCGGCGTCGACGAGCGCGAGCGTGTACACCGGGCACGGGCCGGCGCCGCAGCGGTGGTAGCCTCCCCGCCGCGTGGAAACGAACAGGATGTTCCCGCCCGGCAAATACCGGGGGGCGAAGTCGTCGTACGGGCCATCGGTTAGCCGCCGCAGGTTCGAGCCATCGGCGGCCATTTCGTAAAGGTGATAGAACCGGTCGAGGTGCTCGGCCCGGTGGGCGGGGGTGCTGTCCACGCGGCAGTACGAGGTGAGCAGGCGGTCGCCCTCGTAGGAAACGTCGAGGAACTGGTAGCTGCCCTGCGGGAGGGCGCCGGCGGCAAGCTGCCGGCATCGCATGGAGCGGCCCGGCTCGTCGAGTACGAACACCCCGCCGCCCGGCCGCGCCGACGCGCCGTAATACTGCGTAAGCTGATGGCTGAACACGCTCGGCGCCTGCTTGACGAACGCCAGTGGGCCGACCTGCGCCAGCGGATTGCTCAGCGCGATGTGCCGCCGGAGCCGGTGGACGCGGCGCCACAGGTTCTCCCAGCGCGGCGAGTCGGCCGGTTCGGCGGCCATCGCCGCCCACTCGGCGCGCAACTGTCGCCAGCGCGCGGCC
>SKJM01000123.1 GCA_007122045.1 Planctomycetales bacterium
ACTACGCCCGGTGCCGCATGCCCGACTTCTGGATCGACCTGAAAAGCGCGCCCCGGCCGGAGGTGGAGGCGCTGGCGGGGTTTCCGGGCGTGGCCGCCGTCCGGCCGCGCATCCGGTTCGGGGCGCCCATCCTGCTGCCCGGCGTGCAGAAGCCGCTCAACGCCATCGTCCTGTCCCTGCCCGACCGCCGCGAACCGGTGCTGGCCGACGTCGTGTTGCGGCGGGGCGGCTACTTCACCGACCGGCGCGAGAACGAAATCATCGTCAACGACGCCTTCGCCCGGCATCACGATCTGGCGCCGGGCGACTGGATTCACCTGATCCTCAATCACCGCCGGCAGGAGTTGTTCATCGTCGGCACGGCCATTTCCAGCGAGTTCACGTACCTGCTCGGTCCCGGCGCCATTGTGCCCGACCCCGAACACTTCGGCGTCTTTTACATCAAGCAGACCTACGCGGAGAACGTGTTCGACTTCGACGGCGCGGCCAACGAGGCGGTCGGGCGGCTGGCCCCGGGCGGCACTGCGGAACACGTGTTCCAGCACGCCGAGCGGGTGCTGGAGCCCTACGGCGTGCTGGCCACCACGCCGCGGGACGACCAGGTATCGCACCAGTACCTCAGCCTGGAACTGGAAGGATTGCGGATATTCGCCTGGTTTATGCCGGCCGTCTTCCTGGCCGTGGCCGCGCTGGTGCTCAACGTGCTGCTCACGCGCCTGGCCGACCAGCAACGCACGGTCATCGGCACGTTGAAGGCACTGGGATACTCCAACGGGCAGGTGTTCCTGCATTTTCTGAAGTTCGGGGCGACCGTGGGGGTGCTGGGCGGGCTGGCAGGCTGCGGGGCCGGGGCATGGCTCGCCCACGCCATGACCGGCATCTATCAGGAATTCTTCGAGTTTCCGGAACTGCTCAGCCATTTCTTTCCGGGGCTCTACGCCACGGCGTTGGCCATCAGCGTCGCGTGCGCGGTGGTGGGCAGCCTGCGGGGCACCCGCGCCGTGTTGCGGCTTCAGCCGGCCGCGGCCATGCGTCCGAAGCCGCCGCGGCAAGGCGGCGCCGTACTGCTGGAGCGGCTCGGCGGGCTGTGGAGGCGGCTTTCGAGCGGCTGGCGCATGGTGCTGCGCAGCACCATGCGCAACCACACGCGAACCGCCACCGGCGTATTCGCCGCCGCCATGGGGGCCGCCATCCTGGTGAGCGGATTCATGATGTCGAAGGCCACGGTGCACCTGGTCGACTTCCAGTTTCGCTTTATCCAGCGGAGCGACGTGGACCTGGTGCTGCGCGACGAACACGGCGTCGGCGCCCTGGACGAAGCCCGGCGCCTGCCGGCCGTCGACCACGCCGAACCGGTCCTGAACGTCGGCGGGACGTTCCGCCGCGGGCACCGGGAGAAGAAGAGCGGCATTACCGGGCTGGCGCCCGGCGCGCGGCTGACCGTACCCCGCGACCGGCACGCCCGGCCCATCCGCATTCCGGCCGCCGGCCTGGCGATGAGCCGCACCCTGGCCGAGGAACTGGGCGTGAGCCTGGGTGAGTACGTCGCCTTTCGCCCGGCGAAGGGGCTCCGCCGCGAGCATCACTTGCCCGTCCTCGAAATCGCCGACGACTACATGGGCGTCGCCGTGTACACCGACCTCCATTACCTTAGCCGGCTGATTGGCGAGGAAACGGCCCTGACCGGCGTCCAGCTTGCCGTCGACCCGCGGCCCGGGCGGCTCGACGCGCTGTACGAGGAACTGCGGGAAGTGCCCGCGCTGCAAGGCGTCCACTCGCGGCACGACCTGATCGCGAAAATTGAGGAAACGATCATCGAGCACATGGCGGTGTTCATCGGGTTCCTGATATTCTTCGCCGGCGTGGTCTTCTTCGGGAGCATTCTCAATGCATCGCTGGTCAACCTGGCGGAGCGCCGGCGCGAGTTGGCCACGCTCCGGGTGCTGGGGTACGGCCCGTGGGAAATCGGAAGCCTCATGCTGCGCGAAAGCCTGATCGTCACCCTGGCCGGCACCCTGCTGGGCATGCCGCTCGGCTACCTGCTCACCGTGCTGATGGCCCTGGCGTACGAGAGCGAGATGTTCCGTCTGCCGGTCGTCGACGGGCCCGACGTCTACCTGGGCACGCTCGCCTTGGGCATCCTGTTCGCGCTGGTGGCGCACCTGTTCGTCCAGCGGTCGATCCACCGGACCGATTGGCTGGAAACATTACACGCGGAGTAATCAGGTTATGTTCGACATCAAGGACAAGAAGAAGTGGCTGATTGCAGCGGTAGTCGCTGCGGCGGCCGTCGCCGTCGGCTGGGTCGGGTACGCGTGGCGGACCGGCGTTCCCGTTCGCGCGGTCGAGGTCCGGGTGCAGACCATCGAGGAATTCGTCGACGAACGCGGCGAAACCCACTTGTCCGATACCTATTCGGTGACCATGCCCTTTACCGGCCGAGTCGACCGCGAGCCGATCGACCGTTTCCGGGAAGGGACCCGCGTGAAGCAGGGTGAACCCGTCGCCCGCGTCGTGCCCGAAGACCTCGAACTGGCCGTCCGCCGCGCGCAGGCGGCGGTGGACCGGCTGGAAGCGGCCATTGCGGAAAATGCCGACGTGCGGGTGGAGCAAACGGCGGTGGAGCAGGCGGGTCTCATGGTTGAAGCGATGGCCGAGTCGGTGAAGGCCGCCGAGGCGCGGATCAGCGCCAGCCGGGCGAACTTCGAGTACACCGAGGCCAACCTCGCCCGCACGCGACAATTGCACGGCACCCGCGCCCGTACCCAGGAAGAATTGGACCTCGCGCTGGCACAACATGTCGAAGCGGCGTCGGTCTACCGGCAGGACCAGCTTGTTTACGCCGCCATGGTGGCCCTCGACGGCGCCACCCGGCTCCTGCCCGGCATGGTCCGCCAGTTTATCGACCGGCGTCTCGAACGGACCGCCGAGGTGCTCCGTAAGCAGCGCGATGAGGCGCAGGCCGCGCTCGATGAAGTGCTTCTCGAACGGCGTCGAGGCGTGATGGAAAGCCCCATCGACGGCGTCGTACTTCGCCGCCGCGTCAGCCACGACCGGCTGGTGCCGGCAGGGGAGGAACTGCTGGAACTCGGCCAACTGGACGACTTGCAGGTGCAGGCCGACCTGCTGAGCATCGAGGTGGTGGAAGTCAAAGAGGGCGACCCGGTCGTCATTTACGGTCCGGCCGTCGGCGAGCCGGCTGTCCGGGGCACCGTGGCCCGAGTTTACCCAGCCGGTTTCACCAAGCTCAGCTCCCTGGGCGTCGAACAGCAGCGCGTTACCGTGGTCGTCGATATCGACCCGGCCGACCGTGCCCGGCTGCTTCAGCAACGACGCATGGGGCTTGCCTATCGAGTGCGCGTGCGCATTACCACGGCCACGAAGGACGACGCCCTCGTGGTCCCGCGGTCCGCGCTATTCCGGGGCGCGGACGGCCGGTGGCGGGTATTCACCGTTCGGCACGGCCGAGCCCGGGAACAGGTGGTCGAACTGGGCCTGAGCAACGACCGGGAAGCCGAAATCGTCGCCGGCCTTCAGCGTGGGAACTTGGTCATCGACGTACCCGACGCGACCCTCGCCGACGGAGTTCGGGTCACGGTCGCGCCTGCGGCGCTGTGACGTCACCAGTTTACGGGCCGGACTCGATCTTAGCCCAGAATGGGTGCTGCCGGTCGGCGCGCGAGCGGGCATCTTCCAGCAGGGTCCACAGGTCAGGCTGAATGAACGGATCGTGCATGTTGATGCGCCGGCCGTTGACGACAATGCTGGCACGCTCGTTGAAATCGATCATTTCCGGCGAGATCCACACCGTAACGGGCGCACCCCGAAAACTGACTCGCAGCCCGTTCGTGGCCGTCACGGACGCCTCGACCGACGCGGCCCGGACGCCTCGCGGGGGCGGCCAATCGACGGGGTCCACCTGCGAGCCGGGCGGCAGGCCGCCAAGCTCCACCCACCAGAAAAAACTATCGAACGAACGCATGGTG
>SKJM01000036.1 GCA_007122045.1 Planctomycetales bacterium
GGCGGTGGCGGTGGTCATCAAGCAGTAGCGGACGCGCCGCAGGCCGGCCTGCACGGTCGCCTCGCGAATCTCCTGCTTCGTTTTCGTGCGCCGCCCGCGGAACGACTGGTTCAGGTACGAGGTCATCACCACCTCGTCGTCGGTGGCGATGCCCATCAGGGCGATGATGCCCACCCAGACGGCCACGCTCAGGTTGACCGTTCCCAGTTGGAACACCGTGCGTGCCTCGACGCCCAGCAGCGGGATGTCGCCCAGCCACTCGACCGAATACAGGTACAGCAGGATGAACGCACCCGAGGTGGCCACCGCCACACCGGTAAAGATGGACAGGGTGCGCAGCACGTCGCGGAACTGGAGGTATAGGATAATGAAAATCAGCGTCATCGCCAGGGGGATGATCATCGCCAGGGTGCGCGCCGCACGGACCTGGTTCTGGTATTCGCCGATGAACGTGGGCATTTCGGTGCCCGGCGGCAGGACCAACTCGCCGGCGGCCAGCTTTTCTTCCAGGTAGGCCTGCGACGCCTCGACCACGTCGACGGCCGAGTGGCCGGGCTCCCGGTCGAAGAGCACGTAACCGACCAACCGGGTGTCTTCGCTCTTGATGGCCTGGGGGCCCCGGAGGTAGCGGATCTCGGCAAGCTGCCGCAACGGCACCTGCGCGCCGCTGCCGCTGCCGCCGGCCACCAGAATGCCGCCGATCGACTCGATCGAGTCGCGCAGCTCGCGCTGATAGCGCACGCGGACCGGGTAGCGCTCCCGACCCTCGACCGTCGTGGTGATGTGCCGCCCGCCGATGGCCGTCTCGATCACGTCCTGCACGTCCCGTATGTTGATGCCGTAGCGGGCGATAGCCGCCCGGTCGATGTCGATCTCCAGGTACGGTTTACCCATGATCCGGTCGGCCACCACCGCCGGCGCCCGCACCCCGGGCACCTCCTTGAGGAACTGCTCCACCTGCAATCCGACCCGCTCGATCTCCTCCAGCGACGCGCCGCGAATGCGGGCGGCCATGGGCGCGCGGACGCCCGTTTGCAGCATGACGATGCGCGCCGAGATGGGCTGCAAACGCGGCGCGCGCGTGGTGCCGGTGATGCGGGCCGCCTCCTCGATGGCCACCCAAATGTCGTCGGGGGTGCGGATTTCGTCGCGCCACTGGCGATAGGGCATGCCGCGGGCATGGGGGATCAGTTCGCCCTCCTCGTCGCGCAGGAACACGACCTCGCCGTCGCGCCGCTCGTAGGCGAAGCGCAGCCGCCGCCCCGCCTCGTCGACTTTGTACTCGGGCTTGTAGGTTACGATGGTTTCGACCATCGAGATGGGGGCGGGGTCCAAGGGGCTTTCCACCCGACCGATCTTGCCCACCACCGTGTCGACCTCCGGCAGGGCCGAGATGGCCATGTCCTGCTTGCGCATCACGTCAATCGCCTCGCCGATCGAGGCGTGCGGCATGGTCGTAGGCATCAGCAGGTAGGAGCCCTCGTCCAGCGGCGGCATGAACTCGCGCCCCAGGCCGGGAAACTCGTGCGCCGCCCACACCCACGCCGGGTTGGCCCGAATGCGTTCCTCAGGCAAGCCCACGCGGCCCAGCGACGCGGGAAGGAATCCGAAAATCGTCTCGAACCCCAGCCAGATGATCAGCGCGAGCAAGGTGGTCGTGGCCGGCAGGACATAGAAGACCAGCCGGTGGTTGAGGAAGAATCGCAGCACCGGTTCGTAGTACATGCGGAACAGGTAGAACCCACCCAGCACGCCCCCGACCGCCAGGATGACGAAGGTGAAGTTGCGCAGCACGCCGGCCGCCACCCCCAGCGGCATCCAGTCGAGGGTGAGCACGGTCGCCACCACGGCGATGGCCAGCGGGATGGCCAGGCGCGGCACCCAGGCGGCCAGGTGCTTCGGCAGGAGCAGTTGGAGCAGAACATAGCCTCCCCACAGGCCCAGCGCCAAGGCCACCCACCAGGAGAAAAATGCCCCGCCGGCCACGCCCGCGGTGATCAGGACGGGCCCCGCGGCGGTCCGCAGCCACCTCGGCGGCGTCCGGAACAGCAGGTGGGCCACCGGGGGAATGACCGTCAGCGCCACGATGACCGACGCCAACAGGGCGAAGGTGGTCGTGTAGGCCAGCGGCTTGAACAGGCGCCCCTCGGGGCCGGTCATCGCGAACACCGGCAAAAACGCCACCACGGTGGTCAGGAGGGCCGTGAGCATGGGCCGGCCCACCTCGCGGGCCGCGCGCAGGAGCACCGCGCGGCGGTTTTCGCCCGGGGCGGCCTCCTCCAAGTGGCGCAGCATGTTCTCGCACAGGATCACGCCCATGTCGACCACGGTGCCCACGGCAATGGCCACGCCCAACAGCGACATGATGTTCGCGTCGACCCCGAACAGCTTCATCGCAATGAACGACAACATGACCGCCAGCGGCAACATGGCGGAGATGATCATGCCGCTGCGCATGTGGCCGACCATCACGAGCACGACGATGATCGTGACGAGGATCTGGTGGCGGATGGCCTCCTCCAGGGTCCCCAGGGTCTCGTGGATCAACTCGGTGCGGTCGTAGAAGGGGACGATGGTCACCTGGGAGGTGCGGCCGTCGTCGAGGTATTTTTCGGGGAGCCCGGGTCCGATCTCTTCGATCTTCTGCTTGACGTTTTCGATGGCCTCCAGGGGGTTTTCGCCGTAGCGAACGACCACCACGCCGCCGACGGCCTCGGCGCCGCCCTTGTCGAGCGCGCCGCGCCGCAGGGCCGGTCCCGTGGCAATGTGGGCGACGTTGCTCAGATACACCGGCACGTCGTCGGTCGCCGTGACGACCGTTTGCTCCAGATCCTCCACGCCTTTCAAGAACCCCAGGCCGCGGATCATGTACTCGACGCGGTTGATTTCGATGGTGCGCGCGCCGACGTCGACGTTCGAGCGGCGCACGGCGTTATAGACCTGGTCGAGCGTCACGCCAAACGCCCGCATCGCGTCCGGATCGACGTCGACCTGGTACTCGCGCACGAATCCGCCCACCGACGCCACCTCGGCCACCCCGCCGGCCGCTTGCAGGGCGTATCGGACGTACCAGTCCTGGATGCTGCGCAGCTCGTCGAGGTCCCATCCGCCGGCCGGTTCGCCGGTGGCCGGGTCGCGCCCTTCGAGCGTGTACCAGAACACCTGTCCCAGCGCGGTGGCGTCGGGGCCCAGCCGCGGCACGACGCCCTCGGGCAGGTCGCCTTGTGCCACGTTCAGCCGCTCGATCAACCGGGCACGCGACCAGTAGAAGTCGATCCCCTCCTCGAAAATCACGTAAACGGACGAGAAGCCGAACATCGACACGCTGCGCACCGTTTCCACCCCGGGGACGCCCAGCAGCGAGACGGTCAGCGGATAGGTGACTTGATCCTCCATGTCCTGTGGCGACCGGCCCATCCATTCGGTGAAAATGATCTGCTGGTTCTCGCCGATGTCGGGAATGGCGTCGACGGGCACGCGCCGGCGCGGGAGCCCATCGGGGGCGTAGTCGAACGGCATGACCACCAGCCCGATGGCCACCAGCGCGGCCAGCACGAGGCCGACGATCAGCTTGTTGTCCATGCAGAAGTGGATCACGCCGTTCACCGCCGCGTCGATGGCGTCGCCGGAGTGGTTGTCGTGTTGGTTGTTGGGTTCGGACATTGTGGACACCTCGTTATATTTCGTAGCTGTCGGGCCCGTGGGATAGCGGTAGGGTGGGACGAGGCACGAGTCCCACCACGTTGGTCAGGTTTCGCGTGATCGTTCTGCGTTGTCTCGACATGGCTCTGGTGGGACTCGTACCTCGTCCCACCCTACATTGCTCGTTTCCTTATGGCGGTCCCGGCGGAAACGGCCGCCGGATTTCGCCGCAGCGGCGCATCAGGAAACCGAAGTACGGGTTGTCAATTTCCTCGCCCGCCTGAAGCCACGGAGCGCCGCGGTCGCCGTCGACCATGGGGCAATACGCCTCGTA
>SKJM01000839.1 GCA_007122045.1 Planctomycetales bacterium
GGAACTGGGACTATGCTGGTGGGGGGGCTAGTACGCCACGGACGGGTGTACTCTACCTGGACGGCGAGAAGTTAAGACGTTGCTTTGCTCGGCGAAAAAAGTTAGAAACAAGGGGGGCGCTTTCGTTTCTGGGTGCAGAATGCCTTTCCGGGGGCGGCACAGCGGCGTGTGGCTAATACATTGGGGCGGCCTGCACCAAGAAACCGAAGCGCCAAAAGGGCATTCATTGCGGTTGATTGCGGTTGGGGGTAGTGTTCCGCCAGAAGCATGCCATTCGCCGGGAACGGTGCCGCCCACGACACGAAACGAGCGGTTGTTCAGCGAGGGCCGGGACGACAGACTCCTTCGATTGCGAGGCGGCGCGCCGCTTTCTGGCCGACCGCCGGAAAGCCAAGGCGGTTTATGAAACATCGTGACGTGAAGCTGCTCATCGGCCAGAGGCAGGAGAGTATCTAAGCAATAGCGGTATTCCCAGGCAAACGGAGGGGGATAGCTCAATGGCTCACAAACCCAGGCCCGAACCTGCCGGCAGCCGTGCCGCGCAGACGCTGTTTCTGATCGCCGCCGCCGGAGCGGCCATCTGCCTCGTCGGCGGCGTGACCATCTGGGCGCAGTGGCAGTCCGAACGGGGGGGCGAGAAGTCGCGGTACGTCTCCGACCTGACGCTCGACGACATCCCCTTCAACGGCGCCCGGGCGTACGAGTACCTGAAGCAGCTTTGCGCGATCGGCCCGCGCCCCAGCGGCTCGCCCGGCATGGCCCGGCAGCAGAAGTTGCTCGAGGAACACTTCCGCAAGCTGGGCGGGGAGGTCCGGTTTCAGCGGTTCCAGTACCGGCATCCGCTCGACGGTTCGCCGGTGCCCATCGCCAACCTGATCGTCCATTGGCATCCCGACCGCAAGGAGCGCATCCTGCTTTGCGCCCATTACGACACGCTGCCGTACCCGCTGGAGGATCCGGTGAACCCGAAGGGCCGGTTCGTCGGCGCCAACGACGGAGCCAGCGGCACGGCGCTGCTGATGGAAATGGCCCACGTAATCCCCGACCTCGACACCCCCTACGGGATCGACTTCGTGCTGTTCGACGCCGAGGAGTTCATTTTCGACATGGACGGGCGGTTCTTCGTCGGGTCGGAGTACTTCGCCCGGCAGTACGTCAGGCAGCCGCCGCCCTACCGGTATCGCTGGGGCGTGCTGGTCGACATGATCGGCGACGCCGACTTGCAGATCTACAAGGAGCGCTACAGCATGAGCTGGCCGCAGACGCGCCGGCTGGTCGAGCAGATTTGGGCCACGGCGGAGCGGCTGGACGTGCGCGAATTCATCCACCGGCCCAAGTACGCGATCCTCGACGACCACATTCCGCTGAACCGCATTGCGGGCATCCCCACCTGTTGCATCATCGACTACGACTACCCCTACTGGCACACCGAGGCCGACACGCCCGACAAGTGCTCCCCCCTGAGCCTGGCCAAGGTGGGCTGGGTGCTGTGGGAGTGGTTGAAGCAAGTTCGGTGACGGGGCAAGGGAAGTGAGACCCGCGAAACTGACGGTATATTGTGGCGCACGAAAATCTTTTGTAAGAGCGAGACGTATCATGCAAACCGTAACGATGGAGCTTCCCGAGGAGGTCTTTTCCGCCCTGCGGCGTTCGCCCAACGAGTTCGCCGGCGAGATGCGCCTTGCCGCCGCGATGTTTTGGTACAGTCGTGGCATGATCTCTCAAGAAAAGGCCGCCGAGATTGCCGGTGTCAATCGAAAACAGTTTCTGGCTGCGCTGGCTCGCCATCAGTTGGACGTGTTCGTGGTGGACTTCGACGACCTTGAGCGGGAGATTCGATGTGGCTGATCCTGCCGTTATTAATGCGTCGCCGCTCATTTGCGCCTGCCTGCTGCTGTTCGGCTGCGGGGGCGAGTCGGCGTCGCGCGTGGGGCTCGACGACTTCGAACCGTTCGGCGCGCTGCCGTACCTGACGGGCACCCGCGATGCGCGCCTGGCCGACGAGCTGGCGCGGATCGTCGAGGAAGGCGGCACGCCCGAGCAGCTTACGCCGCCCGACGATGACGAAAGCCTCGGCGCCGCCCTCCTGGCATTGTTTCCCGAAGATCGCTTCCACCGGCTCGTGGCGCGCGCGGAGGAACTGATGCCGCCCGCCGAGTTCCGCTTCGACCCGGTGGGCCTTCAGCACGCCATCGCCTTCCGCCGGAAACACGACGCTGAGCGGCTCGAAGCCCGCAAGGCGCTGGAACGTTCCCCGCGGCGCCTGGGGATCCGGCTGGTGGGCGGGTTCGCCGCCGATACGTCGGGCATCGACGCCGTGCGGTTGTGCGTGCGGCTCGAAGCGTTCCACGCCGCCGAACGGCTCGACGAAGGCGACCTCGACGGCGCCCTCGACGCGGTCGGCCGGATGCTCGCCTTCGCAGCACGCCTCGGAGCGGAGAAACACCTCGACGCCCGGCTGCACGCCGCGTACCTCCGTGCCGACGCCATGGCCGTCATGCAGGCGGCGGTGACCCACGACGCCGCCACCCGGCAACACCTCCAAGTCCTGCTCGAAACCGTCCAAGGGCAGTTGCAAAGCTGGCCCGACGACGCCGCCGCCTGGATCGGCGAGCGCGCCATCGGGCTGCACACCTACGAAATGGTGCGCGACGGGGCGCTGCCGGCCCTGCTGACCGAGGAGGAAACCGAAGCGTTCAAACGGGAAGGCGACTTGCGGCTGATCGCCGCCGCCGCGCAACGCCACGCCGACGACGATCAACATTATTACCTCGAGACGATGCGGCGGGTCATCCGGGCGTGCGAGAAGCCCTACCATACCCGGCGGCCGTTGTTCGAATCCATCGAAGACGACTTGCAGCAGCGGTGGGGCTCGCCCGAGTACCCGCTCGTCGCCGGCCGCCTGCTGTTGAAGGACCTGGCCGCCGCCCAAGCGCTCCAGGCGCGCGACCGGGCGAACCTGGAAGCCTGGGCCCTGGCCCTGGCCGCCGCCACCGGCCAAAGGGTACCGCCACCGATCAATCCCCTCACCGGGACGCCCTATGAAGTGGCTCGCGACGACGCGCTCATTGTTGTGTCAGGTATCGGCGCGGGGCGCGACGCCGGCCGCCTGCGGGTATACGTGCCCGACTTCACCCAACGCTGAACCCTCCCATGGCACGAAAGAGCAGCCGTCGCGAGTTCCTCCGAGGCCGGGCGGCGGCCGATGCGCTGGCCGATGCCGCCGCCGGCCCGCTCGCGGCGGACGATGCGGCTCCGGGCCGCGCCGGGGCCGGCTACGTCGTGCGCGTCGCGCGCAGGGCCATGGCCTGCGAGTTCGAGGTGCTGCTCAACGCCGGCCAATATCCCCAGGGCCCCGACGCGGCCCTCCGCGCACTCGACCTGCTGGAACCGCTCGAAGCGCAGCTCTCGGTGTTCCGCCCCGACAGCGCCGTTTCCACCATCAACCGCTCCGCGGCGGCCGGGCCGGTCGAGGTGGAAGCGCGGCTGTTCGAGTTGCTTGAGCTTGCCCAGCGGCTCCACACCGCGACGAACCAGGCGTTCGACCTGACCGCGGGACCGCTGTGGGAAGCATGGGGCTTCGACCGGCGAACCCCCCGCGTGCCGACGCAAGAGGAACTTCAGCGCGCCCGGGTGCTGGTCGGCGGGCACTTGCTGGAGTTGGACCCCCAACGGCGGACGGTGCGTTTCCTGAAAGAGGGCGTGCGAGTGAATCTGGGCAGCATCGGCAAAGGGTACGCGCTCGACCGATGCGCCGAGGCGCTGGCGGCGAGCGGCGCCGAGCATTTCCTGGTCCATGCCAGCGGGAGCAGCATCGCGGCTCGGGGCGATTGCCGCGCCGACCCGCCCGGCTGGATGGTCGGCATTCCGCACCCGCTTCGGCCCGGCCGCCGTCTGGCCGAGTTGCGACTGGTGAACCGGGCGCTGGCCACCTCCGGTTCGCGATTCCAGTCGTTCGTCCACCAGGGA
>SKJM01000575.1 GCA_007122045.1 Planctomycetales bacterium
CGAAGCGTCCGGCTTGCGTCGTCGCTCCGCTCCGCTCGTACAGCGGCTCCATGCTCGCGTCCAGCCCGGGCACCCCGCGTTCGCCGCGGCCGTGGTTACTGGCATGAAAGGACCGGTTGTACGAATGGAAGTAGAAGCCGTAGTTGGCCGCAAGGTTGGTGTACGAGCGGGTGAAGCCGTGCGGGCCCTCGATGACGCCGCTTAAGTCGAGGGCTTCCTCCCGCCGGTGACACTCAACACAATGGCGGTCGAGGACCGGCTGCACGAGGCGAACGTAGTTGAAGGGGTTCGAGCCCTCCGGCTCGGGCTCGATGGGCGAGGGGCGGCGCCGCAACGCCAGGGGCAAACTGCGACCCAGGTCCGGCGGCGTGTGCTTCCGTTCATGGCAACCCTGGCAAGAGAGCTGTTCGCCCGGATGAACGTACGTCGACGAGCGCATCGACTGCACGGCCATCCCCTCGGCGTCGAGGGCCTGGAAGTAGATCGACTTGCCCACCGGCGCCTCGAAGTACGCGCTGCCGTCGGCCTCGACCGGGACGGTGCCCAGCACGGCCCGGGCGTTGGCGCCGTCGGCCACGCCGATGCGGGGGTCGTTCACCGGCGAGGTGGTCTTCGGCAGGACGTGGAGGATCCGCAGCGCATGGATTTCCGTCTCCGCCGGCCATTCGAACTGGCTGTCGTACACGTTCATCACCGCAATGGTGGCCGGCGGAACCGTGCCGCCGGCGGCCGCAACGTCGCTTGCGGCCTGCACCGTTTGCCGCGGGATGACCGGCGGCCGTGGCCGGGGGCGCAGCGGCATGGGGGCGTAGCAGGAGATTTCCGGGTCGCGGTAGATCAGTTCCCGATTGCCGAACCGGTCCATCCAGTAGATGCCGCGGCGGTACACGCCGCGCTCGGCCCCCTCGCCGTCGTACACCACCAGGTAATCGTCCTCGCTCAGCGGCCAAGGCGTTCCGTACACCATGTAGTTGCGGATGGGCCGCCCCTCCGATTCCGGAAAGGGCACCTCCGGCGTCAGCCGCGTAAGCTGCGACATGGCCCCGTCGTCCTCCACACGCGGGTCGATGAGCACCAGCGAGCCGAACTCGTGCCCGTGGTGCGCCGCGGCCACGGCCACATACCGGTGCGAGCCGGGAATGGCCCGAATCTGCATTTCCATCCACGGCCGGTCGCTGCGCCGGCCCGTCGGATAGTTGCCGTGGAACGCGCGGGGATCGCGGCCGTCGGGGTGGCATATCCACTTGTGGTGCGCGATGTCGGAATCGCGGTCGACGTAGTCCCAGCGTGTGTAGACAATCATGCCGTCGTTGTTGACGCTCGGGTTCCACTCCTGCGTTTCGTGATAGCTGAGGGTGATGATCTCGCTGCCGTCGGGCTCCATCGAGTGGAGCGTGTAATTGGGCGACGGCCAGCGCGGCGCCGAGAACCCGCAACGCAGGTATCCGCCGCGGCGGTCGGAGATGAAGGCGATCCGCCCGTCGGGCAGGAAGCACGGATCGAAGTCGTTGTACGCCCCGTCGGTCAGTTGCACCAGCCCGGTGCCGTCGGCATTCACCCGGAAGATATGGAAACACGCCTCGGGCGACCAGACGCCCTCGCTGGGCAGTTCGTCGAGGCCTTCCGTGTAGGGGAACAGGATCGTCTTGCCGTCGAAGGATACGTCGGGCGCCAGGAACGCGCCCGGCACGAGTTTCCGCCCGGCCAGCCGGCCGTTCTCGACCCGCGAGTCGGCCAGCAGGTTGGTCACGTTCGGCGCGTCGGAAAACGGATCGGACAGCACGTACAAGCCGCCGCCGGGGAGGGCCGTGTAGCCGTAGTACTGGTGGACCATGTGGAACGACAGACGCAGCCCGGCCGGATCGTGACGCTTCACGAACAGCAGCTTGTCGATTTCCGCGAGCCGCGGGTTGGTCCAGGCGATGCCGCGCAGCAGCCGGCGCGCGTCGATGTAAAGCTCCCGCCGGACCGCCGCGGGCGAATCGCCGGCCCGGGCAGCCTTCTCGACCCGGCCGGCGAGCGACTCCAGCCGCTCGGTCAACGGGGCCAGCCGCCCGGGATCGGCCTGCCCGTCGAGCCGCGACGCCAGCCGCGCCGCGCGGTCGAGCACCTTGCGGGTGTGGGCGAGCGAGAACGCGGCGTCGGACGGCGGCCCCGGCAGCGGGCGCCCCTGCGTGCCCGGGTGCGAGGCCGTCGGGTGGGTGCTCTTCTGACCGGCCGGCCGGCCCAGGGCGATGTTCGTCTCCGGATCGCCGGCCGCGTACACTTCGACCTCCACCAGCGCGAAGGAGCATTCGCCGGGCACCATCAGGCGGACGACGCGGCCATCGACCGGCTCGTCGAACGTAACCACCAGCGGGGCGCCCTCCGCCGCGCCGTAGAAGACGCTGCCGTCGTGCTCGTACACCAGGCCAAAGTCCTGCGGCATGCACTCCTCGGCGCTCTGCTCGGCCACCAGCACCCGGATGTGGCGCGTTCGCGGGGCCGTGTTGCCGTCGGTGCGGTTGTACACGACGATCCGTTCAATCGGGACGACGCGCGTCAGATCGACCTGCCACCACGGGTCGGTCTCACCGCTTCGCACGTGGAAGCCGAAGCGGCTGTCCTTCACACCGTCCACCGCGCCGGCGGCGTCCTGGGCGGTGGTCACCGGGCCTGCATGGGCGCGCACGGCGCGGAGCGGGTTGAAGCGGCGGTCGTCGGCGAGCCATTCCGCCTCGACCAGGGCTGCGATGCATTCGGTCGAGGCCGGCGGCGATTCCGCCTCCGCCGCCAAACACAGTTCGACCGCCGGCGCCATACCAACAACGGCAAGCGTGAAAACCATCTTCATCGTACGCCCCTTCATGCAACTATCTTGCCGATTCATCGTCCCCCGCCTCTTCGGGCGCATTCGATGAAAGGTCGATGCCCAGCGCCTCGCCCACTCGGACGACGAAGCCCTGCAACGGTTCCGGGCAGGCGTCGCGCCAGGCCGGGAGCATGGGTTCCAGCGGCCCGTGCGGGTTCACTTCGCCCGAACGCAAGTACGCCACCGCTTGCCAGCCGGCGGGATCGCTTTCAAAGACCGGGAGCAAATGCCGCGCGACAATCACCGTCAGGGCGCCCTGGTGCGAGGCGTGTTCCAGCAAGCTCGCCTCGTGTTCCCGGTACCATGCCGGAAAGTCCTGCCCGTCGGGCAAGCGGTGGCCGGGCTCGTCGAGGCGCTTCTGCGCGTAATTCCACAGGTTGACTCGCCAGTCTTTCCAATTGGAATAGGGCGGGTTGGTTTCCCAGTCGTGGTACATGGCGCGCAGCACGAACAGCGACGCCGTTTCGCACACGGCCTCCTCAAACCACGAGTTCTGGTGCCGCCGGTCGGTTTCCAGATGCCCGGCGATCAGGTGGCCCAGTTCATGGCCGAACTGGAACGTGTACTGGGCCCAGAAGAGGCCTTGCGGCGTCAGGCCGACGCGCACCTGGCCCTGCGACCCGCGGTCGTGGAGGGTGATGGGCAGGGGCCGGCTGCGATACACCTCGACGGCGGGCCATTCCAGGTGGTCGAAGTGCCGGTGGAGCTGGCCCGCCGCCGACTCCAATAAGGCCTGAACGTTCTCGCGAGGCGCATTCCACTCGTCGTGGAGCACCCGGACGGTCAAGATCGAAGCGGTTTCCCGCTCCGTTGGGCGGTGCGCCTCGGCGAACGCCGGCACGGCGCGGCCGGGAAGGCACCCCGCCGCCGCCAGGGCCAGCAACAGAAACTTCGAGAGCCGGGGTGTGCATGGGGGGCGAAAGCGTTTATGCATTGCGGTCTCCCTTGACGTCCGATGCGCGGCCGAGCCTCGTCGCGGCGATCCACCAGGGGTAGCCGTTCACAGGGGACTGTCCCAATTTTCGCGGCACACAGGGGAATATGCCCAATGGGTCAACGGCTCCGGCCGCGAAAATGGGACTGTCCCCTTCGCATGCAGCGGAGAAAACAGCCTGCG
>SKJM01000190.1 GCA_007122045.1 Planctomycetales bacterium
ATCTAACTTGCCGCGGCGCATAGGAGAGCATCTTAGGTTGGGCCGCAAAGTTGAAGGAATACGAGGCCTTCCGAGCCGCATGAGCTACAAGCAAATGAGGGCGTTGGAGCATCGCCTTATTGAGAAGTATGGCAGGAAAGGCATCGACCCTCGTGGAATGCTGGACAACGTGTATCGCGGAATCGATCCACGCAAGGTAGGCGCATATGCGCCCCAGTTGAAGTGGGCAGATAACATCATCAAGGAGTTAGGGCTCTAGACATGGCAAAGTCACGCCGGAAGTTCACGCGACCTGTCTTGGGTGATATCGTCGAGATTCCCGTCAAGAATGGCTTCGGTTACGCACAATATATCAACCGACACAAGGTGTCCCCGATGTATGGCGACCTAATCCGAGTATTCAAGGGAGTGTTCGATTCGCGGCCTACAGACTTCTCGCGTCTCGTTCGGAAGCGAGAGCAGTTCCAAACGTTCTATCCAGTAGGATCGGCGGTGCATCAAGGACTGGTTACAATCGTTGCCCACGAGGAGGTCCCCGAACGCTGCCGTCATTTGCCGATGTTCAAGGCATACAACCAAGACTATCATACTGGTAAGAGAACCTGGTTCTTGTGGGACGGCAAGAGAGACCAACGGATCGAGCGGCTCACGGCCCAACAACGTCGCTATCCACTTCTGGTGATTATCAGTCATCCGATCTTGGTTGAGCGTATTGAAGAAGGGTGGACATCGGCCGACGAACGGATGTAGCCGGCGAGAGACATTGATTGGACCACTATTTCCGAAGGCCACGTAGCACAAAGCCCGATTCACGTTCGCACCCTGACCTAAGAGGTTAGCGTTGCTGTCCATGACGACTGCCGCCACGACTACCATGAGGAGCAAGTGCACGGCGGTCGAGCCTTCAGCAAGGCAACGTAGGATGGGTGGTTCCGAAGGTCTCAGCATTCGGGTTCACCCACGCGCCAGGCAATTTTACCCCCGGAAACGAGAGTTGGACCGCTGGCGAGCGAACGGCCTTCGGGGGAAACGTAGGGCTGTTCATGTACGATGCTCAGGGCACCATTTTCTTTGTGGGGGTCTACTGATGCCAACGGGCATGGAACTTCTGGTTCGGCGAAAGTATGCGGAAGCACTTACGCGACTTCAGATCGAAGCGTCGAAAGACAAGACAGACTACTACAAGATAGGCCCCGTCTGCGGTCTGGCGGTAGCACATCTGTGTGCCGGGCATTATGCGAAGGGACGACGGCTCTTGGATGAGTTGATGGCCACTGCACCCAATCGAGTAAGCCTCCATTACGTCTATGCGGGCATTGCCCAGTGGCTGCGCAATGACTTCAAAGAGGCAGTAGCCTACTGGCGAGAAGGAATGCGAAGTCACTATTCAATGTATAGGCTCATGGAAATTCCGGCTATCCTGTGGTATGCCCAATCGCGCCAACCCAGCGTGTGCAGCATGAGCGAAATTCATCAATGTGTTGAGAAGGCTCAGAAGCTAGCCGATCCGGAAAGCTTCGAGTATGCACTCGGACGCCTGATCTTGGGTGAACCGTGCGAGGATGAACTTCACAGAATCGCCGCAACCTTTCCAAAGCAGCTAGCTGCCGCCATGCATGCAGAGACCGACTTCTATACGGGCATCGCAAAGTTGAGTGGCCACGATGAAGCGGCATTTTTCAAGAACATGCGGCGCTGCCACGGTGTGCAGGGACACGCTCAGATATTTCACGAATGGCTTCTTGCTCGCTACGAGCTTAAAAGACCAAAGGGTAAGGTGGTCGAGCGCACCGATACGGACAAGACAGGGTGCAGGACGACCCAGGTTGAGAGCCCACAATCAACAGCCCACGATCCTGCCATTCCGCCGGAACCACGCGCCGGACCTCGCCTACCCGCAAACGCGAACTGCCGCCCGCCAAGCCGCGGCGCAGCCGCACCCGTCTTTGGACCGCACTGGCCGGCTGCTGGTACTCCTTGGCGGCGGGCTGATGTTCCGGGGCTCGCCCTCGTCGTGGCGGGAGGAGGCCGGTTCACGTACCTACTGGCCGGCGGGCAACGGCACATCGCGAAGAGAACCCCTTCTTCTTCGCTGGCTGGAGAACCCGCCGCCAGTACAGCCCTGAAGAGATCGAATCGGCCGATCTTTTCCGCTTCGAGGTGCGTTCCTTCTTCGAGCCGGCCGGCGAGGAATGCGGCACGGAGTATGACGAATCGACGGCGTGCCCGGAGTGCGGCGCGGGGGCGGCGCAGGTGGGGCCTTTGGTTCTGGCCGGCAGCCGCATCCCCAAGGGCAAGGACATCTCCGAGACCATCGCGGGAGAGATGGTCGTATCCCGGCGTGTGGTCGAGTCGTTCCGCCGCCACAAGGTGACCGGGATCGATCTGGAGCCGGTGCGTGTGAACCGGGGCAAGGAGGTGTCGAAGGACTGGTTCCAGTTGAGGGTTCCGGCGTCCGAGGCCGAGATCGTCACCCCGACGCGGGTGGGGATCACTCCATTCGACGAGGATCCGGAGGGCAAGTGCCGTTGCTCCCGGGGCGACCTGCTCGGCTTGAACCTCCTTTCCGAGGTCTCGATCAGCAAGGACAACCGGGGCGAGGCGGACTTCGTCGCCTCGAAGCAGTACGTCGGCGCGCGGCGCGGCTTGTTGCGGCCGAGGCGCGTCATTTTCATCTCGCCGACGGTGCGTCGGCTGCTGTTTACCGCTTCCGGCCCCCAATTTTCGGCAGCTGTTGCTTGTCGATATTCTGATGGCGGCCGAAGCGATACCATCGTTGGCCAGCCGTGGCCGTGTTCGGCCGGCGGCCGATGGCGGTCGCCGGCTAGCGGGCACCGGATGGTTGGGCTCCCTGGCATCTCCGGGGTGTTTTTTGCCCTGGCATTTCCGCCGCGTTCGGCGTACGCTACGCAGGATGAGCAGCGCGAACGCACCCTGGTATCGCTCCACGTTGGCCCTGGCCGGCTTGTCGGCCGGATTGCTTTGGGCTGCGCTGCCTCCACTGGGGAATTGGTTGTGGCCACTGGCATGGGTGGCGCCGGTCGGTTGGATCCTGCTGGTGCGATACCCGGAGCTGCCAGGGCGGCGGCCCTATACCACCCTATGGGCAGTGGGCTTCCTGTTCTGGATGGCCGCCTTGCACTGGCTTCGCCTGCCGCATCCGGCCACGAGCATCGGCTGGGTCGCCCTGTCGTTCTATTTCGCCTTCTACTTGCCCGCGTTCCTCGGTCTCGCCCGCGTGGCCGTCCACCGGCTGGGCGTGTCAGTGGTGCTGGCGGCGCCCGTGGTGTGGACCGGCCTGGAATTGCTCCGAGGCCACCTAATGGGGGGCATGACGATGGCGAGCCTCAGCCACACGCAGTATCTGTGGCCCCCGATCATCCAAGTGAGCGACGTTGCCGGGGCCTATGGCCTGAGTTTCCTGATTATGCTCGTTGCCGCCTGCCTCGGGCGCGTACCGCCGTGGCGGGGTCAAGCACGGGGGGTGTGGCCCCTGCTGGTGGCCGTGGCGGCCTTCGGTGGGGCGCTCGGCTACGGGAGGCTCCGGATGGCCGAGGCCGTAGGCGGCCCTGAAGCCCCGACCCTCCGTGTCGCGATTATCCAGGGCTCGATCGACACGGAACTGACCGCCGACCCCTCGGTGCGCGTCACTACGCACGAGCATTACGTCGCATTGACCGAGGAGGCCGTACGCCGCTACCCGGAGCCCGACCTGATCCTTTGGCCGGAAACCGTGTTCCGCGACCCGCTGGTCACCTACGAGCCCGGCGCCGAGGTGCCCGACGATCTTGCCCGAGAGGGGGTTGGCCAGCCGGAATTCGAGCGGTGGCTGGAAGCCGAACTTCCCGACACGCTGCCCGAAATGACACGGCTGGCCCAGCGGTTCGGCGCGCCGATGATCGTGGGCATCGAGCAGTATCACTATGGTCCGAACGGTCCGAGGCGGTTCAACTGTGCGGCGCTGGTCACGGCCGAAGGGACCATGGCCCGGCCCGTGTACGCAAAGATGCATCCGGTAGCGTTCGGCGAATACATCCCCCTGGCCGACCGCTTCCCGCTGCTCCAGCAAATCACGCCGCTCGCGTCAAGTCTTTCAGCCGGCGAGCGGCCCGAGGCGTTCGAAATCGGCGGGTTGATCCTCGCGCCGAACATCTGTTACGAGAGCGTCCTGCCGCACCTGATCGGCCGGCAGATTCGCACCCTGGCGGCCGAAGGCCGGGAGCCCGATGTACTGGTCAACCTGACTAACGACGGCTGGTTTTGGGGCTCGAGTCAATTGGACATGCATCTGGCGTGTGGCATATTCCGCGCGGTCGAATTCCGCAAGCCGTGGCTGATTGCGGCAAATACGGGCTTCTCGGCGTGGATTGACGGCGACGGGCGGCTTGTTCGCCGCGGGCCGCGACGCGATACCGACGTGCTTCTGGCCGAAGTATCGGCGGACGACCGCCGGAGCTTGTACCTCCTTTGGGGCGATTGGTTTGCGGGGTTGTGTCTGGCGGCATGTCTGGCGCTGACGCTGGTGGGCGTGTGGCACGGCCGGGGACGCCGGTCGCGATGATGCCGGTTGGCGGCCGGGCAAGCCCAGGCGGGGAAGGGGAAAAGAGCGCGCGGGGCGTGGGTAGCTGGCCAGTCATCGAACCGGCCTGTACAATACCAGGACGCGGGTGCAGGAGGTCGGGCGGCCTCGCAGAACCCAATCCCAAGCAGTGCCACGAACGAAAGGTGGGATCGAATGGCCCAATTAACCATGGACGTTTCGCATCAACTTGGCCTCGACGAGGCCCTCAAGCGGCTGCGCGACAAGCTCGAATCGATGCGCGAGCAGTTCGACGGCCAAGTGAGCGATTTTTGCGAAGAATGGCGGGAAAATGAACTGGCCTTCGGGTTCTCGGCCGTCGGAATGAAGATTGTCGGCAAGGTGGCCGTGGAACCCTCGAACGTCCGGGTGGCCGCCGAGCTGCCCTTTGCCGCCGCCATGTTCAAGGGGCTTATCGAGCAGCGCATCCGCGACGAGTTGGTCGCCGTGCTGGCATAGCCCGGCCGGCGACTTTGGCCGTTGGAGTTCACGCTTTTGGCGTGCGAAGTGAATGTGCGTGGTATCCGGCGCGCTAGCGCGTGAACTCCCCCAGGGCGGATGGATTAGTCCCGGGGCCGAATTTCCACCCTCCGACCCTCGCGGCGGAATGCCAGCCCCGCGGCCCCGCAAACCTCCTCGAGCAGGTCGTCGACCGAAACGCCCTCGCTCTGAATGCTGATCCGCTGCTCGAGCGAGATCCCCGCTCGCTGCACGGCGGCCTGATCGATCGAAAGCTCCAGCCCCAGTTGCCGCGCGATCGCCTGAAGCACCGGCCCGACCGGCTCGTGCTCGACCGCAAACCGCTCGATCCGCGTGTGGCGCAGGTCGTCGGCTGCCGCCGGCTCCGGCTTCGCGCGCGGGGGACGGCGCGAAGCCGAGATCTGTTCGTGCTCCTCCACGGTCCCCTTGACGTAAACGTCGCCGCCCGAAATGCGAATCTGCGCACCCGGCGCGTACTCGGCCAGCCGCGCCGCCGTCGCTTCGGGTTGCGGGCCGCCGGGATACCGTCGCACCACCGCCACTTCGGACGGTATTGACTCAAGGCGAACAGTGGTGCCGTCGGGCGACACCGAAAACGTCAACTCGAATTGGGCCGCGATGAGCGTCAGGCGGTCGGCCAGCGCGAGCGGGGGCAGGTCGGCGCCCGCCCAAAGATCGTGCGGCACGCGCTCCCATCCGTCGAGTTCGAATCGTCCCTCTCGGGCCAGAGCGATGAGCAACTCGCGCGGGGTGGCCAGGTCGTCCCACCGAAAGCTCCGCGATTGAGCCAGGCGCCGGGCGGCCTCGTGGGGAAGGCCTTGCAGCTTTTCCCGATTCAAGGCAGCGAGGGTGCGCAGCCGCGCGGCCGCAGGCGCCGGGCCGAAGTAGAACAGCGGCCCGAGTTGCGCCACCCCCATGCCACCCGCCTCGGCAATCCGCCGCAGCGCCTCGCCCAGGGGCACTTGGTGTAGCGTAACGTCGAGTTGCTGGCCCGGATCGATCCGCCGGTCGAGCAGGACCGCCACCCCTTGGGTCTGGCCGAAGCGGTAAAGGCCTTCGCGCAGGGGGCTTCCCCCCAAAGTTACCCCAATGGGTGTGTTCAGCCGCTGGGCCAGCGCGCCGCCGGTCGCCCAGCGAGCGGTAGGATTTGCTCCCCCGGACGAGGCACTCTCCAATGAATCGTCGCCGGAATCCGCGGCATAACCCCCATAGGCGCCCAAAGCGAACCCGATGAGCAGCAGACTTCCGCAAGCGACACGCATGGTGCAGACTCCGACCCTCGCGTTGGGGGCTCCAGCCGAATCACGCACGATTCTCCGTGATTGGTTTCTTCATGGCTCTTCCGTTTCTGGGCGCCAATTTGAGCGCCAAAGCGTCGGGTGGGTGGTTGCGGCTGTCTCAGCAGCCTTACTTCACCGACGCGCTCCGCGCCATTCCGCACCTGGAAACGGGAGAGCCTTCTTTATTGTGTCGCGGCGCCGGCCCGAAGACCACCCCGATCCGCCCCCAGCCTGGGTTTTTGGTTGAATTTTCCCTCGGCTTTCAAGTACAATCGAAGTTAGCCGCCCGCTTTGGGGCGCCGCGCCAATTCGGACTGTTCTCGCCGCCCTCCCGCAGGCACACCCGATGGCGGCAGTCATACAATCGGGCCCGCCGGAGACCGCCCCTGTGAGTATCGAACGCATTCGAAAGCCGCTGATCGCCTCGCTTTACCAATCCTATTTGGCCAGCCAGGACGCCGTCGCGTTCGTCGCCGGATTGCTGCGCCATTACAAGGTGGGTACGCTCGAGCGCCTCGCGGCACACGCCGATCGCGAGGTTCGGCGGGCATCGGTGTTCGGCCTTGGCCACGTGGCCGAATATTCGGCCAACCACACGCTCGGCCGCGCCATGCTCGACGAGGACCGCAAGGTGCGCACGCTGGCGGAGGACGCCATTCGGAAAGTCTGGTTCCGCGTCGGCACGCTGTCGCAGCGGCGGCAATTGGTGCTCATCTCGCGTATGAACGCCGCCCGGCAGTACCGGGAGGCGAGGCGGCAGGCCCAGGCCCTCGTGGACGAAGCGCCCCACCTGGCCGAGGCTTGGACCCAATGCGCCACGGCCCTGTTCCACTTGCAGCATTATCCCGATGCCATTCGCCACTGCCACCAGGCGCTCGAGATCAACCCGTACCACTTCATCGCCGCCACGACCATGGGCCATGCCTACATGGGGCTCGACAGTTACGTCGCCGCGCTGGAGAGTTTCCGGCGCGCGCTCCGGCTGAATCCCGACTTGGAAGGGGTGCGCATTCAGGTCGTCCGCTTGGCGCGTCTGGTCGAGGAATAGGCCGGCCTACCGCGCGAGCACCGGCCGGCCAGCCAGCCGAACGGAAGCATCGGCGTAATGGTTCGGCTGCGCCTCGAATCGCTGGAGCGTGGCTTCGCTGGAAAACAAGTAAATCCGGTTGCCAAAATACGCCCCGTGCCGGCGCCAGCCCTCGGCGGTGCGGCCCTCGTCGACCGCCGCCACGACGTCGTGCCCCGACAGGACGGGCGCGTAACGGTCGGGGTCCTGGAAGAAGCGGGCCGCCTTTTCCGCGTCGGCGAACAGGTAGGTCCGCCCGCGATGGATCACCCCGTGCGCCCGGTTGCCCGGCACCCAGCGACGCCGGTTCGCCAGGAGGTCGTCGCTGAGCGAGACGGCGCAGTAGCCGTCGAGCCCCAAGGGCGGATTCTGGGGGGCGGGTTGAATTCCGTCCGGCGGACCGGTAGAATACTGTTGTACGACCGGTTGAGGATTAGCGGGTTGGCCGTGTCCGACCTGTTTCGACGCGGTGGCATGCCGCGTTAGCCGGTCGGTGAGCTGCGGGGGTGTCATCCGCCCCTCCAAGCGGTCCAGTGCCCGGCCGTCCGGTGTAAGGACCACCACGGTCGGCAGCATGCGGACTCCATAATGGGCCGCCAATTCCGGTGACTCGTCGTGGTTGACTTTCACCGCGATGGAAGTCGCGCGGACTACACTGGCAACGCTGGGTTGGCTGAACACGTTGCGTTCGGTATCCCCACACGAGGGGCACCAGGGTGCCCAAAAGTAGATCATTACCAGTCGGCCGGACTGCGCGGCTTGGTCCGTTACCGCTTCAACGGTAGCGTTCCAAGGTATGCCGGGGTGCCCCAACGCGACGGTAACAGGGCCCAAAGCCGCGAGAAAGGCCAGAACGGGATTCGCTAGATATCGCATTTTTCCCAAGCTAACACAATTGAGGTACCTTGCTGCCCCCACGTCGTCCCTTAGTATCGGACGTTGGGACTGCCCAATTTGGGGAAATGGTAACGGTTTGGCGAGAGTCGCCGTTTTTTCGGGCGAAAAATCGTCCGGGCAGGATGGTTTCCTCTTGCAAACTGCGGCGCCCTGTTGTATAAGGAAGAAGAGGTTGCTAGAATGAACAGCCCAGGCTGGATGGCCCGCTCATGAAGGGCCTGTCTGCTAAAGGTAGCCTGGAATCCGCTTTTTGCCGAGTCCGTCTCGGTGGTCTGACCCGTTTTCCAAACGCCGGCGTGTTTTGCCGGGGGAGAGATCGGGTCGGAGCAGGGTGGCAGATCGATGCTGTCGGGATTGCGCCCTGCCGGGAACAAATCGTGCCTGGGCATCGGGGCACGACTTACGCGACTGGGATGATCCCAAACCGTTCGCGCTTGCCAGCGCGTTCCACTCAACGAAAAGCCGGCGTGGCGAGGAGACTTTAACCGTTCACGCCCACCTCGACCTTCGATTCGAGGGAGGATCGACGGAGTCCGATGTCGAACGTGCATCCCGCCATGGCGGCAACGTCCATCGACGCCGTACCCAACGCGGTTCGGTTCCGGCGTCGCAAGTGTATACATTGAAGGAACTGCAGTAGGTGTTTTCATGGCCAAACGGAAGAAGAGCCGGCCTCGTGGGCGCGGCGGCAGTCAACTCGTGGGAAATCGCCACCGTCCGCGCCCCGGACGCGTGGAGGACAACGGAAGCCGGCCCGTCGATACGGCGGATAGCGCCGATCCGGGAGCGGTCGAACCGGGCGGCGGTGTGCTCGAAATGCACCCGAACGGCTACGGATTCCTCCGCGATCCCAATTCGAACTATATCCGCCAAATCTCCGATCCCTTCGTGCCCGGAAGCATGATCGAGAAGTACCGCTTGCGTGAAGGGCTGCACCTGACCGGCATGGTCCAGCCGGCCCGCAAGCAGCAAGGGCCCCGCCTGCGCGAACTTCACGAAGTCGACGGCATGGACCCGGAGGACTACCCCAATGTCAAGAACTTCGACGAACTGACCCCCATCAACCCCGAGTCGTGGCTGAAGCTCGAAACCGGCCCGCAGCCGCTCACCACCCGGGTGATGGACCTGCTGACGCCGTTAGGCAAGGGGCAGCGGGCGCTTATTGTGGCGCCGCCCCGAACGGGCAAGACGATCCTCCTGCAGCACATCAGCCACGGCATTGCCACGAACTACCCCGACGTCAAGCTCATCGTCCTGCTGATCGACGAGCGGCCCGAGGAAGTGACCGACATGAAACGCGCCGTCATCGGCGAAGTCGTCGCCAGCAGCCTCGACCGCGAAATCGAGAGCCACGTCCGCCTCTCCCAACTCGTCGTCGAACGCTGCAAGCGCCTCGCCGAAATGGGCAAGGACGTCGTCATGCTCATGGACTCCATCACCCGGCTCGCCCGCGCCTTCAACAAGTGGGTGGGCAACACCGGCCGCACGATGTCGGGCGGCGTCGACATCAAGGCGATGGACATCCCCAAGAAGCTGTTCGCCACCGCCCGGCTGTTCGAGGAAGGCGGCTCGCTGACCATCGTCGGCACCGCGCTGATCGACACCGGCAGCCGCATGGACGAGTTGATCTTCCAGGAGTTCAAGGGAACCGGCAACATGGAACTGGTGCTCGACCGCAAGCTGGCCGACCGCCGCATCTGGCCGGCGATCGACATCACCCAGTCGGGCACCCGCCGCGAGGAAAAACTCCTCCCGCCCGACTGGCTCCACGCCATCACCATGCTCCGCCGCACGCTTTCGAGCATGCATCACGTCGACGCCATGGAGCAGCTCACCGCCAAGCTGGGCAAGTTCAACGCGAACGAGGAGTTCATTAAACTCATCAGCGGTTCCGCCTAACGCGGCCGCGCGTTCGGAGGGTAAGCGAATTGGTTAGCAGCCTCACTGGAAATGAGGTGCCCCCTGACCGGGGTTGCGGGTTCGAGTCCCGTGCCCTCCGCTGTGGAATCCGCCTTGAGTCGTGCGTCGAGCGAGAGATTCGTCACGATGTCGTGCTCGGCAAAACGAAGCTTGAACCGTGTCGACTGCCGACGAACGTTCCAGAATCACCGGCAACAGCGGCGCGCAAATCGTTCACGCTCCCAGGCGGGGTGTTCGTACCACTCGAGTTTTTCGTCAGACCGTGCCTGTACGAATGAGCGGACAGGGAAGTCATATTGACTTCCTCACCCGCTTGGCGGCGGTGCGGGACGGCCCGACGGGGGCTTGCCGGAAGCGTCGATCCACGGTGTACTCACCCGCAGGTGATGGGCGCCCTTCCGACGCTCAAATCGCGTACGGGTAGCGTTCCGGGCGGGCCATCAAGCGCCGGGCCTGCTCGTCGCCGACGATCTCCCGCTTGCTCTGGTCCCACGCCAGCTTCCTTCGAAGCAGCAGCGACAGGTTCCCCAGGATGGTGAGGATGGCCACGTCGACGCCCAGTTCGATGTCGGCAATCGGCTTCCGGCCGGTCTTGATCGCGTCGAACCAGTCCTCCTTGTGGCCGGGGCTGCGGTACACGTCGCGGTCGCCCGGGCCGGGTTCCCACTGGCGGGCCTTGCGCTCGCTCCACAGGCCGTGGCCCCAGTTGGTGAACGTGCCGTCCGTGCCTGTGAACACCGCGCCGAAGCCGGGCAGGGTGATTCGGCCGCCGGGTTCGCTGCCGTCGCGCTCTTCGGGCGGGACGCGCCGGCCCGGCTGGTTCCAGGTGAGCACCCAGTCGGGGTCCTGGAACGTGTAGGTCACGTTCATGTGCACGGCGGAATCCCACAGGCCGCGCCGCGGGAACTCGCCGGTGGCCTCGACCGAGACGGGCCCGGTGCCGACGGCCTCCAGCCAGTACATCGGCAGGCTCATCACGTGGGCGCCCCGGTCGCGAATCTGCCCCCCGCCCGATTCCATCATCCACCGGAACACCCCGTGCAGGTAGCCCGGGTTAAAGGGGCGCCAGCGGAGCGGGCCCAGCCAGAGGTCCCAGTCGATGTCCGGCGGGGGGGCGCCGTCGGGCTGGGTGCCGCCGGCGGGGGTCGGATAGTGCCAGCAGTCGACCTGCCGGACCTGGCCGATATTGCCGTTGACCAGGTAGCGGTGCGCCAGGTACGACTCGGGATGGCTGAGCCCCTGGGTGCCCACCTGCACGGCAATCCGGGCGCGCCGGCAGGCCTCGAGCATCGCCTTGCCTTCGCCGATGGTGCAGCAGGCGGGCTTTTCCACGTACACGTGCTTGCCGCACTCGGCCGCGTGCACCGTCTGCTGTGCGTGCCAATGGTCGGGGGTGGACAGGATCACCGCGTCGATGTCGTCGCGCTGGAGCACGTAGCGGTAGTCGCGATAGACGTCGGCCTGGGGGCCGGCGGTGCGCGAGGCGTTTTCCAGCCGCCTCTCGTCGACGTCGCACACGGCGGCCACGTTCACTTGTCCGCGGTCCATGCGGGCCTTCATGTCGCGCAGGTGGGCGCCGCCCATGCCTCCGATGCCAATGCACCCGATGGTGAGCTTTTCGTTGGCCGCCGAGGTCATTGTGCCGGCCGGCAGGAGGTACGGAGCGGCCACGGCCGCCCCGGTGGTTTTCAGGAAGTCGCGCCGTCGCACGGGCACCTTGCGATCGTTCATGATCGGCCTTTCTGCAAAAACTGGTGATGTTCGTCGGCAAGTGGCCAGCCGCGTCGGATGCAGGACCGGAGGGAGCTGGAACACCGCCTTTAGGCGGACTTTCGCCCGGCTGAAGAGGGGATCCAACGCTCTGGTTTTTCTGGCCGGCTGAAGCCGGGACTCCAACGGGTGCAAGCGGGTTCCTGCCCCGAACTGCGGCTCGCGCAGCAGCCCCATGGATGTGACTGTATCGTACACCGGAACCGGACACGTTGTCCACCGGCGCCGGTACCGTTACCCCTCCTCGACCATTTCGATGTCCAGCAGGCGCGCCAGGTGGCGAATGCTCGAGGCGTGGTCGCCGTAAAAGACGACCCGGTGCAGCAGAGTCATGGCGTCTTCGGTGTGTTCGAGCACGCCACCGCCCCAGTTGTGCACCATCTTTTCGGCGTCCTTCACCTCGGTGCAAAGCTGCGTGCGGCAGGCGCGGATCGACTTCTCGGGCACCTCGATGATCTTGCCGGTCGACAGGAGCATGTGCTCCAGGTTGACCAGCTTGGCGCGGGTGATTTCCTGCCCGACGCGGTAGAGGACTTCCGGGACGGCGCCGTCGTTGTTCACCTCGGAATGGCCGCGGAGCAAGTAGGGCGCCGGCTCGCCGTCGGGGCCGTCCATTTTCAGTGCACCGGTGCAGTGGGCCGTCCAGCAGGCGTTCTTGGCGGTGTCGAAGTAGTTGTTGCCCTGAAAGCCGGCCAGGTCGAAGGCGTACTGGAACAGGAGCATGGTCCACAGCGAGTCCATGTCGCCCTCGCAGACGGCGGGGATGCCGCGGTCGCGGAGCCGGGTGAAGCCCAGGCAGGGGAAGCCCCGTTTCAGCCATCCCAGGCATCCGCCCACGGTGATGGCCTGCGCCCGCTCCTCCGCAATGATTTGGTCGAGTGCCATGCTGGCGCGGGCGGCCTGCAGCACGTCGTCGCGGCTGGGTTCGACCACCTGGCGGGCTTCCTCGATCCAGCGGTTGGCCTCGGCTTCGACTGCCGCGTCGTCGGCGGCCTCGAAATGTTCGTCGAAACGGTCCGGGGGCACGGCCACCACGTCCACGCCGAGCTTCTGCTTGACCCGTTCCGGATCGCAGGCCGCGGCGGTGCCCCGGGCGGGCGGCACCAGGACGATGCGGGAGCGCCGCATCAGGGGAACCACCCGCAACAAACGCGCCGCGCGCTCCAGTTCCCGCCAATCGCTGCTGGGCAGGAGCGTGACGCGCGCCCCCCGGCGCTGCCAGCGGAACGGGTACATCCATTCGTGGCCGGTTCCCGGGCTGGCGAACACGGCCGCCGGCCGCTGTTGCTCGAGGACCGGCTCCATCACGCTCCGCAAAGCCCACATGCCGACGTTGATGGCCAGCACGGGGGCTTCGGGGCCTGCCTGTTCGAGCAGGGGGGCCGCCTCGGCGGCATTGTTCGCGCTGCCCACAACAAACTCGACGTTGCCCAGCTTTTCCTCGATTTCGCCGAGGTGCCGGTGAATGACGGGAATGTCCTCTTCGCAAAAGTTCCAGTTCCGGCCGGTGGTGGGCCGGCCGGTGAGGATGGCACAGATGCGAGCCTTGGGCATCGGCTCGGGCGGGCGTTCCGTCTCGGAATCGGCTCGCAGGTAACTCGCCGCGAACAAGCCTGCCCCCAACGCACTGGTGCTGGTGCCGAGAAACTGTCGGCGCGTGCAACCGTAACACATGGCAAACTCCTCCCAAGTAAGGGTGTAGATCCGCCGGTCGGCAATTGCGGTCGTTGCGCGGCCCGACCCAACCGCTGCCGGTCACGAGCGCCGGCGCCCCCACTGTACCACGGCCGGCGACCGTATACAATCGCTTGTCGGCCAACAGAGTGGTATAGGCTTCCAGCCTGTCAACAGGAATCGACAGGCTGGAAGCCTATCCCACCAGA